>MPMN01000060.1 GCA_002238525.1 Flavobacteriaceae bacterium bin25 | reverse complement strand
GGAACATCCTACTCATATCCGTCACATTACTGACATCCCAGGAACTGATATCTTGGTTAAAACTTGAGTTCCCCTCAAACATTTTACTCATATCGGTCACATTACTGACATCCCAGGAACTGATGTCGTGATCAATCTCGTCATCGCCCATAAATAATTCGCTCATGTCTTCCACATAAGTGGTCACTACATTCTCAATGTTTTCACCATTTTTTACTTTGCTGCGAAGCATCTCATCATCCACCACAACGACTTCAACCCCATTGAATGGTATCGTTTCCCCAATCTGATCTTCGTTTCCATCTTCTATCTTGATGGTACCATTTTCATCCCTAGTAATCAGCGATTTTTTGGTAAAAACAGCTTCCAAACTACAATTACCTTCAACCATAAACTGGGCTTTAACATTTGTAGCACCTTCAAGAGTAGGACAATTTTCAGTTGTCCATCCACTAAATTGATATCCCTTGTCAGGTATTGCTGTCATAGCGACTGTTTGTCCATAGGTTATGGATAATTCCTCATCAACCTGCTGTTCGTCTCGAAACACACTACCTCCCTGAGAAGATGTCGCTGTGATGGTATATTTTACTTTTTCAAAAACCGCATCTATTGTGCAATCGGCTTCCACAGTAATGGTTATGGTCAATTCGTCAGCACCGAACTCACCACAGCTTCCAGACCAGCCCTTGAAGGCATAGTGTTCATTGGCAGTAGCTGTAATGTCTACTTCATCCCCATGCTCCACAACGGTTGTCGGGGTGATGCTACCACCTTCCTCAGTAGAACTTGTGGTGATCGTTCTGGGCTGTTTCATAAATACTGCTTCCAGCTGACAATCCCCCTGTACAGTAAACTCTACTTCTGGATTTGTTGGTTCCGATAGCGTTGGACACTCCGAATCTTCATTTGTTTTCCATAAGCTGAATTGAAAGTTCTCTTCGGGGATTGCCGTGAAGGTAACCGTATCACCCTGTACTTTATTGAGTTCTGTCTGTTCATCAATGGAACCTCCCGAGGTGGAGGTAGCGGTGATGGTGTAAGGTATTTTTTCAAACACGGCTGATACCTGACAATTCTTGGATGCGGTGAAGGATATTTTTAGATTGTTTTTATCAAATGTTCCACAATCGCCGGTCCATTCTTTTAATTGATAGTGCTCTAGGGCTGTGGCAGTAATGCTCACGGACTGACCACTTTCAATCGTTTGATTTCCGGTGATTGTACCTCCTGTTCCTGCTGAAGTGGAGATAGTGTACTTCTCAGTTTGGGTTGGCTCAGGCGTTTCCGGTGTCATAACTGTTGGCGGTTCATTTGGTTCAGGCATACCATCATCACTACAGGAAAATAGAATGACCACAAGCATCAAAATTTTATACTTGTGGAATAAAGTGTAAAATAAATTTAGATTCATCATATGTATTAATAGGATTGTTTTTAAGGTTGTTGTTCACTGGTGAATTGTGATAGAGAGATAGGTTGGTACTGGTTGAGACTGGTGTGGAGCCTCGTCAAAAAGCTCTTCCACTGGGTAGGGATGTACTCTCTTTGCTCTGGGGCACTCTCAAAAGAGTATTTATCATTGTATTTATCGTTTATTTGACCACAGAGATCACCATGGTACGCATCAGCAATACCATCAATGTCTTTTATCGTAGGCAGATCCAGATTTCTTTTGACTTTGACATCTTGGATCACCTGATCGATGTATGGACAAAAAGCATCCACTTGATCAGGAGGTTGATAATCGGATAGGAAAGCAGAAAGGGCTAGTACTTCATCCATCAAATCGTCCCAATTGGCGTTTAGAAAGTTTTTTCGTACGGCATGATCGTCTTTCCAAATGGTAGCACAATCTTCTATCACTGATTGGCTTTTGCCGTTATCCTCTGTAAAGCCTATGGTAGCAATGTATTGTTCTACATCCTTACCCTTTCCTAGTGGTTCTTTTATTTCTTCCAGTAATTCGAGGACTGCATTTTCATATTCTTGGCATGAAATGGGAGCGAGACTTCGGTACTTTTTGATGATGCCTCCAAGGGTTGCATTCCCTACTCTGATGATTTTGGCATCGCTATCGTTGGGGGTATAGAGTGTCCAATCGTTGTTGTAGCGCAAAAGAGTCCGGTAAAACTCTTTGATGGTGGAAAGATCCCCTTTCTCTGCATAGTCCACGGCATCAATTCCGGACCATAAGTTTCCATCAATTAGTTCATAGCTAGCAGCAGTTACCCCGACTATACTGCGTAATACTCCGAATTGATTTTGTGATTGCCAGAGAAATCGAAGTTCTACGACATAGGCAATCTGTCCTTCCACCTGTTGGGGGATAATGCGGACAGTATCCAAGATGAGGTGGACATTATTGTTGGTCCGGTATTCATCATAGAGTTGTTTGTTCCTAAGGGCGGGATTTTCTTTCAATAAACGTTCAAATCCATCTTTCAATAAATCGCTAACTAGGTCTTCTGCTTTGATACCGAGGTCTATTCCAGTGGGTTGAATCAAGTTGATTTTTGCGGGAACGGTTGAGGTACTCATCAGATCGGTACTATAAAAGGTTCCTTCGATTTTGAAGGCGGTAAGGTCTTGACCTCTGGCGCTCAAGCTTCTGGTAAATTTTTTGTTGATGGAGACTTTTTCAGTTTCAAGAATGGCGTATTCTTGTGCGGGACATAGAAACAGGCCTAGGGCAAAAAAGAATAAAGCCTTTTTCATTCTTAAAAGATGTATTGAAGCCCAAGTCCGAGTCCTCCATATCCAATTCCCCCGAACTCGGCAATCAATGAGAATTCATCACTCACTTTATAGCCTAATCCTAAGTGGTATCCGAGTCCAGTGCCATAGACCCAATCAGTTATGAAAGTATAAAGTCCCAGTCCACCTCTGATAAAAAAAAGCATCATTGTCAGCTACGGGGAAAAAGTGAATTGTACCTCTTGCATCTATTGAAGTAATTGAAACACCTAAGTCAAAACCAAGAATATCATCTCCTCTATAGTTATGGGCACTATAATTTGCTTCGGTTTGGAGTTCAAAACCAGTCCAATCGATGTCAATTTGGTAAACAACGCCAAAGGATAGAGCACTATATCCTCCTCCTGAGTAAAACGTGAAAGAATGGCCGATTTGTGCAACGGAAAAATGGATTGCAAATAATGCAATAGTGGTAAGTAAAAACTTTTTCATATATAAAATTGTTTAGTTGAAATGGAAGATGAACACTTCTTTGGGAAGCCAAAAGCAGAGCAGGAGCCTATGCTAGGAGGAGACTCGAAAAAAGAAAAGTGATGGGTAAAAAGTGGGCTAGGGTCTAGCCTAAGTGACTGATAACCAGAATAATCTGGGGGGGGGTATTTCTAATAGCTGATTCGTTCATCGCAACAAATATAATAGTTTTTTGTATCAAACAACCTCATCGAAAAAAAAGATGCTTTTTTAAGGATTATTAAATTTGCACTGGAATCTTTTGTAGATGTTTTACTCGAAATAGTACCATATTTTGTTAGAAAAATAAAGAAACTTTTAGACCAATAATTTCGTAAAGTGCATTAATGGGTTTATTTTAAGTAGTCAAACAGCTAGTGTATGCCATCTGTCTGGGTTATGAAGATGGTATTGATGCAAACCACTTGAAAAACGATCCTGCTTTCCAACACGTATTGGATGGAAAATCAGCCTCTCAACCTACCTTGAGTCGTTTTAAAAATCGGGTGAGAAAGTCTGAAATATGCATGTCCACATTTTACACATTTGAAGCCGTCATTCCATTTGAACTCAGAGAGGTATTTCATTGCAATCCAAGTCCGTTTTGAAGCGTTCAGAGAACTCTAATAAGGTTTTGACCTTTAAACCTGACTTTCGAACTTTTTTGAGTGATTTTTAACACTTAAATGCCTGTATTTCAATCATATAGATGATATATTTTGGATTTATTTTGTGAAAATGTGTCCATGTGGCATACTTTTTTATAGCTGTTTATTTAATTGAATGTAATATATTTGCACCATATTTTATAAGTCCATAGAGAGCATTAGAACTTATTGGTATTGATCAGAACATAATGTGTCCATTAAAGTAACAGTTGGAAATGGCACCTTTTTCAGGCCTGGTAAGGGTTTTGGGCGTATTTCGACCCGAAAGTCAGGTTTAAAAATATTCATAATAGCGATTATTTATAAACATCAAGGATATGGAATTATATGAACACCTCAAAAAAAAGAATTTGTTGCTCTTTTGTACCTATAGATGATTTGTGTAGACAAGTCCCAAATTTCAATGGTTTTTGCACTATTTTTAAAATAAGGATACCAAGGGGCGAATTCCATATTTTATAATTCTTGCACACTTGAGATTTTTTCTATTGTCGAATAGTTTGAATCATTCGGGTTGAAAGAGATGAAATCACGCATGAACAAATATCATACAAACGATTTCTTTTACTTGGTATAAAATTAAACTTACGATGAATTCCAATTGGGACAACTAATTTTGGAACACTTGACCCCATGAGGATAATAAATTGGTGAAGAATGGATTCAATATGGTGAATCTTATTGAAATCCAAAGATTTCCTGTATTTTTTGGCTTAAAAGGCAAATACATTCATTTATTTTTGCATCTCATGAATCAAGAAAATCAATTCAAAAAAGTAATTGCTCACGCTAAGGAATACGGCTTTGTTTTTCTTTCAAGTGAAATCTATGATGGACTGAGTGCCGTTTATGATTATGGTCCGAATGGTGTTCATCTGAAAAACAATATTAAAGACTACTGGTGGAAGGCTATGGTTCAAGGCTATGATCAAATTGTGGGGATAGATTCCGCAATTTTTATGCATCCCACAACTTGGAAAGCCTCGGGTCATGTTGACTCATTCAACGACCCCATGATTGATAACAGGGATTCCAAAAAACGGTATCGTGCTGATGAATTGATTGAAAATCACCTAAATAAAATCAGGTCTAAGATTGAAAAGGAAGTATTAAAGGCTAGAAAAAGAATTGGAGAACAGTTTGATCGAGACACTTTTTTATCAACCAATCAAAGAGTTGGGGGACATCAAAAAAAAATTGATTCAATCAGTCATCGTCTGACTAGTTGTTTAAAGAGATCGGATTTGGTAGGGCTGAAGAATCTGATAGAGGAATTAGCGATTACCTGTCAGGTGAGCGGAACCAATAATTGGACGGATGTCAAGCAATTTAATTTGATGTTTGAAACCAAGCTTGGAGCAGATAAACAAAGTGCCTCTGATTTATACCTTCGCCCTGAGACTGCTCAAGGGATTTTTCTCAATTATCTCAATGTGCAGAAATCTGCCCGAAAAAAAATTCCTTTTGGAATCGCTCAAATAGGAAAAGCTTTTCGAAATGAAATTGTAGCACGTCAATTTATATTTAGAATGAGAGAATTTGAGCAAATGGAAATGCAATACTTTATTGAGCCCAAGACCCAGAAGCATTGGTTCTCTTATTGGAAAGAAGCTCGTTTAAAATGGCACCTTGCCTTAGGACTAGGCGATGATTATTATCGGTTCCATGAACATGAAAATCTTGCTCACTATGCAGATGCTGCCACTGATATAGAATTTAATTATCCATTTGGGTTTAAAGAATTAGAGGGAATTCATTCAAGAACTGGGTTTGATTTGACCAACCATCAAAAATATTCAGGGAAGAAGATCACCTATTTTGATCCGCATACCAAACAATCCTATACTCCATATGTATTAGAAACCTCAATTGGCTTGGACAGAATGTTTCTAGCCGTTTACACTTCGAGTTTGAAAGAACAAAAATTGTCTGATGGTTCAACCAGAATTGTTTTTGAATTACCTCCTTGTTTGGCACCTGTAAAATTGGCTATTCTTCCGTTAGTAAATAACGAGGAGTTGGTGCACTTTGGTAATCATTTGGTGGAGAAATTCAAATGGGATTTATCTCATGTTTTTGATGCCAAAGACACCATTGGTAAACGATATAGGAGGCAAGATGCAATTGGGACTCCCTTTTGTATAACTGTTGACTTTGATTCATTGAAAGACAATAGTGTAACTATTAGAAATCGAGATACTATGGATCAAGAGCGTATTCATGTGGAACACCTAAAGCAAGTGATTACTTCTAAGGTAGATATGAATTCATTGCTTAAAACCCTATAGGTCTGGGATATAGACAGTATCTAAACTATTATTCATAATGCTAAATATCATTTCTTACAATGTCAATGGGATTAGGTCAGCAATAAACAAAGGATTTTTATCTTGGTTGTCGATCTCAGATGCAGATATATTGTGCTTGCAAGAAGTAAGAGCTGAATTGGATCAGATTCCCGTTGAAGAATTTGACAATTTGGGGTATGATTTTTATTTGCATAAGGCTCAAAAGCGTGGATATAGCGGAGTGGGCATTTTGACCAAAAAGTCTCCTCATCAGATTACCCGCATTACGGGCACTCAGTACCTGGATGGTGAGGGCCGAATCATCCGGTTGGATTATGGTCAATTTTCTGTGATAAGTCTTTATTTACCATCGGGAACAAATCCAATTCGATTGGATTATAAATTCGATTTTATGGATAGTTTTCAATCTTACATCAATCAATTAAAAGAACACCAGCCAAATCTTATCATCTGTGGGGACTACAATATTTGTCATAGAGCAATAGATATTCATGATCCTGTTAGAAATATAAATGTTTCTGGTTTTTTACCGGAAGAGCGAAGATGGTTAGATAATTTTCTCAAGAGTGGATTTATTGATTCGTTCCGTCATTTAAATCCCGAGCCACATAATTATACTTGGTGGTCTTATAGAAGCAATGCTCGGGCTAGAAATTTGGGTTGGAGGATAGATTATGTACTAGTTAGTGAGCCTCTGAGATCATTGATTCACAGATCATTTATTGCAGATGACATCGTTCATTCTGATCATTGCCCAACGGGTATTTCTATTGACCTATAGAAGATAATGTTCTTTTTACTTGTGATGAAAACTAAGTTGATGTGGTTAATGAAAGTAAATAGTAATTTCGTCGGGTGATAACAAATAAAATTCCACAGTCCATCATATGATTTATAGCAAAATTCCGGGAACCGAGACCAAAGTCAGTAAGATTTGTCTTGGCACCATGACCTGGGGAGAACAAAACACCCAAGACCAAGCCCATCAGCAAATGGATTTTGCCGTTGAAAGAGGGGTTAATTTTTTTGATGTGGCAGAATTGTATCCCATTCCACCAAATCCAAAGACTCAAGGAGATACAGAAAGATTCATCGGAAACTGGTTCAAGCAATCTGGCAGGCGTGACAAAATTATTTTGGCAACCAAAATATCCGGTCCAGCGCCTTTTGTTGCCCATATTCGGGACAATCTAGGATTTTCAAATCAGGCGATTGACCAAGCACTGGAACTCAGTCTGAAAAGACTTAAAACAGATTACATCGATCTCTATCAATTGCATTGGCCAGAGCGAAAGACTAATTTCTTTGGACAAAGAGGGTATTCCTTTTATGAAGGTCCGTCATGGGAAAATAATTTCCATCAGGTACTTCAAAAACTGGAGGGGCATATCAAAGCTGGAAAAATTAGGCATATTGGTGTTTCAAATGAAAACCCTTGGGGATTGATGAAATTTTTAGAAATAGCCAAGCAGCATGATCTTCCCTTGATACGTACAGTACAGAACCCTTATTCTTTGGTAAACAGATTATTTGAAGTAGGAAATGCTGAGATATGTCACCATGAAGATTTAGGATTGTTGGCTTATTCGCCTCTAGCTTTTGGGACTCTCTCTGGTAAATATCTAGATGGTAAAAGGCCTCCTAATTCACGGCTGACTCTTTTTTCTAATTATGATCGCTATAACAGAGGTCCTTGTGTTGAGGCTACCCGAAAATATGTAGAACTATCTAGAGAGCATGGGCTCAAACCTGCACAAATGGCTTTGTCATTTGTCAATTCTAGGCCTTTTGTAACTTCAAATATTATTGGTGCTACTACTTTAGAACAGCTTCAAGAAAATATAGAAAGTATTGATGTAGAACTAGGGCAAGATATTTTGGACCATATTGACCAAATCCAGGAATCGCAGCCTAATCCTTCACCTTAGAAACTAGTCTGCTTAAACGATACCTTTACTAGGTGGTTAAACTGAAGAGCATAAAGAATACTCGAAATCTGCATTGAAAATGATGACGGACTTGTAGATAATTACTTAGATTTACCTGCTTTTGCAGCATTTTTCCTTTCCTCTTTTCTGATATTATATGTCGCAATCAAACCGAAAGTTGCATTTAAAGGTTGATTGTACGAAATATTTTACCGGTGAACTGACTAAAACGGTCAGGTAAGAAGCTTTTGTCTTAGTATGTAGATATATTCATATGGGGATGAACTTGCGAATAGATATATACTGATACTAAATCAGCCTTTGTTGAGAAGAAATAAGAATTCTTGATTTTTATTTTGAGTTTCCTTTATCCATTCATTAGTTGATTTCATATTTGCCATCACATTTCTCTTGTAGTTAATTTTGCGCACTTCAACTACGCTACAATTTTCGTTTAGAATCTCATTTAATTCCTCAGCAGTTCCTCTACTAGTGGAGCTATATGACAAGAGAATCCATTTAGCTGAAGTATGTCTAATCAATCGTTCAATTGCTTCTACCGCAATGAATCTACCTGTCTCGGAATTTCGTCTAAATTCCTCAAAGACAGATCCGGATACTTTATCCGATGAATCATTGCGACGCATAGATTTTCCAAAAAGCTTTGGTTTATCATTTAAACAAATTGTAGTCCACAAGTGATAATAGGATGCGTATCGAACTCTAGAAGGAGGCATTTTATCATTATTAGATCCATAAGGAGGGTCATAATATGCTAGATCTACATTTTTACTAGCAACAGAAAATGCATCTTCTGAGGTGACCATATGATTCTCATTAGAAACAAATACTTTAGGAATTTCTAAGTTTAGATTATAGTAGGATCTTGGTGACCATTCCCTAAGGTACGCAACATAATGACCTAAGGTGCTGTCTACCTTATCAAGAGCTAGTATAAGGCTAGTTAAGCAGATTGCTTTTTCAACCTCAGATAAGCGTAATTGATCTATTTTTTCTCTAATTCCGTCTAATTTTCTTGTATTGTGAATCTGCCATGGTCGTTTTAATCCATCTTTTTGGACTGCGCTGCCCCCATTTGGGAAGCCTCCATAGTATTGAGAAAACCAACCATCTATTGGCTTGGTGTTATTTAGTTCTGTTATTAATTCTTTGTAAAATTTTCTTGGCTGATTATTAAGAAGATAACAAGTCCCAAACACTCTAGACCAAACAGAAATATCATTACTAATAATATCATAACCTAGCTTTGCTAATGCTTGAGATACTCTGGTTGATCCTGAAAAACCATCCAATATAGTTCTAGAATTTGTCTTGTTGATTATTATATCAATGATATGAGGGAGTAGCTTTTTCTTTGAACCAGTATATTTTATCCCTTCTGTATCAGGGGTTTCTATAACCCTATTACCAAATAAATCAAAGGTTAACCTTTCAGCTTTCATTTAGTTTTTCTTTTCTTAACCTCTGTATATCCTGTTTTAAATTTTTTAAGGCTAACTCATGTCCAATTTTGCTTGACACTAGTGCATGAGAAAAAAGCCTTACCAATACTTGGTTATGTTCGTAGCTTATCCATCCATTTGTGATACTTTCAAAGTATCCCACCCCTTTTATAGTATGAGTCCAAAGCCCTCTTTGTAGTGCATTTGCATCGGGACCCCCATACCTAACTTCACATATGTACTCGTCTTGGGCATTACAAAATATATATACTGGATGCTTTCTTCTTCTCTCACCTGGATTTATTTTGACTATGCTGGCAACTTCTTTCATGGCCCGAGAGTAGTCAAACACCATTATTTGGCATCGGTTACTTTTCTCATCATATATTAGAGGTAAAACATTCGTTTCTTCAAAATCAGTAAATGCAGCATCGGAGAGTATTGTGTTGATGGTAAACTTGTCAGTAATTTTCTCCATTTCTTTTTCAAGTCTTGGAAACATCATAAATGATTTATCCGTGGATAGTTGAAGAGGACCGACCCCATACGCTTTTAAGCTAATAGGGAATTCACTTTTGTCTATTTCATTAAAGATATGTATATCTTCTTCTTTTGATTTAGCTTGATATAAATCCTTTCCAACATGTTAGAACGATAATCGTACATATATTGATGGACAAATTCACTAATGGCAATTTCAGCAAAATCCCCATGAGTTTTATTTCCAATTAGCCTCATAGTGAATATATTACTTAGTGTAGTTGTGATTAACGAAGGGTGTTTAGAAACTAATAGTTTTAACCGCTTCGTGAAATTTTTAAATGAATCGTACATGTTTCTGTTCAACTTTTAGGCTCTGCTAATTTTATTGTGAATATATGTCATAAGTGGTATTCTTGTTGATGGGGATGTGCCTTTATATTAGGTTTTAAAATGTAACATCTATGGAACTTTCTCCTTATTGGCTGGTAAAAGGCCACAAGCCAGAAGAAAATTACATTGATTTACTGAAAATATGGATCAAATAAATGGAGTATTGATGTGAAAAAGGTTGGGGATTATTTCAGTCCGGCGGCTTTTATTATTTCTCCCACCGTATCCGGATTTAATAGGGTTGAAATATCTCCCAGTTGATTGACATCTCTACTGGCCACTTTACGCAATATTCTTCTCATGATTTTTCCTGAGCGGGTCTTGGGCAGATCACTTACCACCAACACCTGATCTGGTTTAGCAATGGGACCGATATATGTGCGTACTTCTTTTATTACCTCATCAATAAGTTGCTCTTTATTTATGTGCTCAACATCACTGGTTACTATATACGCATAAATGCCTTCTCCTTTGATGGGATGTGGATAACCTACAACTGCTGATTCAGTTACCTGGTGGTGAGCGTTTATAGCATTTTCAATCTCGGCGGTTCCTAACCGATGTCCCGAAACGTTAATCACATCATCAACTCTACCCAATATGCGTAAATAACCATCGTGGTCTCTTTTGGCACCATCTCCAGTGAAATACTTTCCTTTATAGGCAGAAAAATAGGTTTCTTTACAACGTTGGTGATCTCCCCAAGTGGTTCTTAAAATTCCTGGCCAGGGAAACCGAATACACAGATTTCCCTTGACATTTTTTTCTTTTAGTTCGATCCCCTGGTGGTCTACCAAGATCGGCTGAACACCCGGAAGAGGCAGAGAAGCAAAAGTCGGTTTTATGGGAGTGATTCCAGCTAATGGAGAGATCATAATTCCTCCTGTTTCGGTTTGCCACCAAGTATCCACGATAGGACATTTCCCTCTTCCAATATGCTTATGATACCAATGCCAGGCTTCCTTATTTATTGGCTCTCCAACCGAACCGATTACCTTTAGGGAATCCAAGGAGTACTTCTGAGGAATATCGTCTCCACAAGCTTGAAGAGCACGAATAGCAGTGGGTGCAGTATAAAATTGATTGATTTTATGCCGGTCAACAATTTCCCAGAACCTTCCAGGATTTGGATAGGTAGGCACTCCTTCAAACATGAAGGTCGTGGCACCGGCTAACAGAGGGCCATAAACGATATACGAATGACCTGTAATCCATCCCACATCGGCTGTACACCAATAGATTTCTCCTTGTTGGTATTGAAAGACATTGACAAAAGTATATGCTGTATAGACCATATAACCTGCTGTAGTATGGACTACTCCTTTTGGTTTACCTGTTGACCCGGAAGTGTAGAGAATAAATAAAGGATCTTCGGCATCCATAATACATGGCTCATGTTCAAAGGAAGCATTTGAGACTATGTCGTTCCACCAGACATCTCGGTTGGGCTTCATAGTGATCTTCTCACCGGTTCTCTTTAGAACGACAACAGTCTGTATGCTCTGAGTTAATTCAATTGCTTGATCAACCAATTTTTTTACTGATATTGATTTAGTGCCCCGAAAATTCCCATCTGAGGTTATGACCATTTTCGCTTGACAATCATTTATCCTATCTGCCAGAGAATGAGCAGAAAATCCTGCAAAGACTACAGAATGAATCGCTCCAACTCGTGCACATGCTAGCATAGCTACGGCTGCTTCTACAACCATAGGCATATAGATAATTACCCTATCACCCTTGGTGATACCGGTTGAACAAAGGGCATTTGCAAACTGACAGGTTCGTCGGTGTAATTCAGCATAGGTTAACTTCAATGGTGGCTCATCAGGATCATTAGGTTCCCAGATGATGGCCACTTGATCGGGGTTTTTCTTTAGATGCCTATCAAGGGCATTTTCTGTGATATTGAGTTTTCCATTTTTAAACCATTCAATTTTTGGGGTGTCGAAATTCCATTCCAATACTTTATCCCATTTTTGTCGCCAATGAAAATGTAGGGCTTGCTTTTCCCAAAAGGATTCTGGGTTGTCAATACTATGCTGGTATTCTTTACAGTATTCAAGTAGACTATTGATTCGATTTATCATGTTGAATTATTCTTGAAAATGAAAAGGTTAATGAATTTGAATCTCCTTGGGTTCTTTTGACCCTCGGGGATAGCGGATAGATTCGGTTAATTCTTGTATTTTTTGGGAAGGTTTAGGTGTTAATCTTGATACGATTAGGGCGATTGTAAAATTTATGAGCATTCCCAGAGTGCCAATTCCCTCGGGAGAGATCCCCCACAAGTAATCTTCGGGTTGTCCTGTTCCGCCTAGCTGTGGTTTAAAATGGAAAATATAGATAATGGAAAAAGCAATCCCACAAATCATTCCTAGTATGGCACCTTGGCGGTTCATTCGTTTGTCAAAAATGCCTAGAATTATTGCAGGAAAAAACGATGATGCTGCCAGTCCAAAAGCCAATGCGACCACTTCTGCCACAAACCCAGGAGGATTTAATCCAGCTATTCCTGCGGCTACAACGGCTACTGCAATAGATATTCGGGCGGCCCACAGTTCGTTTTTTTCCGAGATATTGGGGCGCAAATTTTTCTTCAATAGATCGTGCGAAATTGAAGTAGATATAACCAGTAAGAGTCCTGCTGCGGTAGAAAGGGCTGCCGCTAGACCGCCTGCTACGACTAGACCGATGACCCATGGCGGTAGATTGGCAATTTCTGGGTTTGCTAGTACGATGATATCTCGATCTACTGACAATTCATTCACTGTTGGTTCAGCCCTATACTGAACTAGTCCGTCATTGTTTTTGTCTTCATACTTGAGCAGGCCTGTATTTTCCCAGTTTTTAAACCACTGGGGTAAATCATCATACGATTTCTCTGAAACAGTATTGATGATATTAGTTCGAGCAAAAGCAGCTACTGCTGGTGCAGTTGTGTATAGGATAGCAATAAACAATAGTGCCCATCCGGCAGAAACCCGGGCATCTCTAACCTTGGGAACAGTAAAAAATCGAACGATTACATGTGGTAAACCAGCTGTACCAAACATAAGACCAGCCGTGATGAAAAACATGTTGACTAGATTCTGCTTATTGACTTTGGTATATTGGTCAAACCCCAAATCCACAGTTAGTTGATTTAGCTTTTCCAGAAGAAATGTGCCATCGGTTGTTTTGCTACCAAGCCCAATTTGAGGAAAGAAATTCCCAGTGAATTGGAGGGAGATAAAAATGGCTGGAACGGTAAAAGCAAAAATTAGCACACAGTATTGTGCTACTTGTGTATAGGTAATTCCCTTCATTCCTCCTAGGACGGCATAAAAAAATACGATCCCGATCCCGATTAAGACTCCGGTATCGAAATCAACATCTAGAAATCGGGCAAAGGCTACCCCTACGCCTTTCATCTGTCCCACCACATAGGTAAAGCTGATAAATAGTGCGCAAATTAGGGCCACCAGGCGAGCATTTTTAGAATAGTATCTTTCGCCGATAAAATCGGGAACTGTGTATTTTCCAAATTTTCTGAGATAGGGGGCTAATAGCAATGCCAATAAAACATACCCGCCTGTCCATCCCATCAAGAATTGGCCTCCTGAGAATCCCATAAAAGCGATCAGACCGGCCATGGAAATAAACGAAGCAGCCGACATCCAATCTGCTGCTGTGGCCATGCCATTAGCCAGGGGGTGAACTCCTGAGCCAGCTACATAAAACTCTTTGGTGGAGCCTGCTTTTGATATAATGGCAATGGTGATGTAAGCGGCAAAAGTGGCTCCAACCAGCAGATAAGTCCAAAATTGAGCGTCCATAGGCTATCTAAGCTGAGGATTATTTTTCATCTAGATTGAACTTTTTATCAAGCTTGTTCATCAGGTAAACATAGATAAAAATCAAACAGACAAACACATAAATCGATCCTTGGTGGGCAAACCAAAAACCAAGGGGAAATCCACCTAAATAGAATTGATTAAGAAAATCTGCAAGCAGTATTCCGAACCCAAAAGATACCAGAAACCAAACGGACAAAAGAATAGATAGATATTTTAGGTTATGTTTCCAATAAGCCTTTTTATCACTCATAATTCGGTGTTATGAATAGCCACTCAATTTACTTAAAAAAGTACGTATTCTTATCAAAGGCATAAAATTATAGAAAGACCCTACTCTTTGCACGATTTTATTCCAAAAAGTTGTTGCATACATCCACTATGATGCTCGGTTTCGCTCATGGAATTGATGGGTTAATAATCTGGGGCTCGTTCAACCTTGTGGGAGCATTGCTTTGATATTTCTTTGGGGATAGTCGAAAAATTAGGGTACAATAACTTCCGATGAACTAAATTTTGATTACCTTGCGCCTAAGAAGTATAATAAACGAAGTCAATTGAATTTTCAACTTTAGTCTATCAGCCGATAATTTCAGGGTTCGTGATGTTGCAATAGCAAACCGTTCTCAACGATTTTATCTCATGGTAAGAAGGAATTGATTTTTCACATTAAATAAAATTTTGTTTATTTACTATGAAAATTGGTTTAAAAGTGTAGGATACGCTTCATTCAGCACATAAGATACGAGTTCATGAATTCATTTGATATCATCATCAAAAAATACCGAGAGCAATCTTTTTCCCAGCAACATAAAGGGAAGAAGTTTGAGCGATTAATACGGGCTTATCTATTGACTGAGTCGATTTATAAAAACCTTTTTAAGGAAGTTTGGATGTGGGATGATTTTCCTTACAAGGCTGATTTCTGTGGTGCTGATGTCGGGATTGATTTAGTTGGGTTGACGAATATTGGGGAATATCATGCTATTCAGTGCAAATGCTATGATGCCAACCAGCAAATAGATAAAAAAGGTGTTGATTCGTTTTTATCTATCTTTCAGAGGATATTTGGCACAAATATGCGTTTTGCAGGTAGATTTTTTGTCTCTACCACCAACAATTGGAGTTCTAAGGCTGAAGAGGTCATCCAAAACCAAGTTCCTCCTTTCCTGAGGATAAGCCTTTCTGATTTGAGAAATGCCAATGTGGATTGGGAAAACTCAATAGGGTAATAACCGGTGAAGATGTCATGAAAGATTCGCCAAAAGAATGGAGAGACTACCGGCAGGAAGCCCTAAAGAAAGATTTGTCTCATTTTAGTGAAAATGACTGGGGTAAATTATTCATGATATATGGTACGGTCAAGACCTTAACCTCGTTAAGTATAGTCGAAATGATTGCTCAAAAAACATGATCACAAACATATCAATGAGTTGTTAACTTATGGACTATTTATTGACCCTTTCGGACGTGAATTGAAATATAGGCCAGAAGAATATGAATAAATTGTTAAAGACCTTATTGATGATGCTCAAAGTAGTAAAATGACCAGTGAATTTGTAGATAAAGCAGTCAGCGATTTAATTGATGAAGCGGACAACAAATAAAAACAACAGAAAAACAACTTTAAAATAAAATACCTATGAACAATAACCAAACAAACAAAGAAAGTATCAACGATACCAAAACAATAAAAAAAAACTTCGCAGAGCGTATTATTTCTGCAAAGGATATCCAGTCTTTCGACGATGTGATAAACAGTTATCGTCAAGAATCTTCTGGAAACAAATCAGCCTTGGGTAAAAAATTTGAATTTCTGATTAGGGGGTTCTTACAGACTGAAAAGACCTATAAAAACTCTTTCAAGAAGATTTATACTTGGAATGAGTTCCTTTACAAAAAAGATTTTGGAGATGGGCATGATGTTGGTATTGATTTGGTCGGTGTCAATCATGCCGATGAGTATTATGCTATCCAGT
>MPMN01000059.1 GCA_002238525.1 Flavobacteriaceae bacterium bin25 | reverse complement strand
ACACCATCACTACAAGTGCTGGGGCTAACGGTTCTATTACTGAAAATCAATCGGTAGAGCATGGAGAATCGGTAAGCATCACTGCAACTCCTGATACGGGTTATCAAATAGAATCATGGGGTGGAACCTGTGGAACCCTTACCGAGAGTGGAAATTCAGCATCCTTCACTGCCTCCAAAGATTGTACCATTAGTGTAACCTTTGAAAAGGTATCCTACACCATAACTACAAGTTCAGGGACAGGCGGATCAATTACCGAAGATCAATCGGTAGAGCATGGAGAATCGGTAAGCATCACTGCAACTCCTGATACGGGTTATCAAATAGAATCATGGGGTGGAACCTGTGGAACCCTTACCGAGAGTGGAAATTCGGTATCCTTCACTGCCTCCAAAGATTGTACCATTAGTGTATCCTTTGAAAAGGTGTCCTACACCATCACTACAAGTGCTGGGGCTAACGGTTCTATTACTGAAAATCAATCGGTAGAGCATGGAGAATCGGTAAGCATCACTGCAACTCCTGATACGGGTTATCAAATAGAATCATGGGGTGGAACTTGTGGAACCCTTACCGAGAGTGGAAATTCAGTATCCTTCACTGCTACCAAAAATTGTTCCATTAGTGTAGACTTTGAAGAGGTTGATAGTCTACAAAAACAGGAAAATACCAATGTGCAAGAACAAGAACAGGGAGATGTCGAGAATCCGATTGAACTTGATGGAAATGGTGTTACAGTAAAAGTTAAATCAGGTCTTGCAAAAGCGGACTATGTGGGGAAAATTGGATATATAGATTACCAAGATAGTAGAGGGAGAGTAGAGTATTTAATTGTGGATGCTACTATGCTTAAAACACGAATTAAAAACGGTTTAAGTGTTGAAAATGTAGTCACGACATTCGTTACTGATATGAGTGGGATGTTTTTGTCTGATAATGACTTCGATCAAGACATCGGTTCTTGGGATACAAGTATGGTAACCAAGATGGAAAATATGTTTGCAGGAGCTACTTCCTTCAATCAAGACATCGGTTCTTGGAATACAACTAAGGTGACTAATATGAGTCATATGTTTGCGGTAGCTATGTCCTTCAATCAAAACATCGGTTCTTGGGATACAAGTAAGGTAACTAATATGCGTCATATGTTTGAATATGCTAGCGAATTCAATAAAGATATCGGTTCTTGGGATACAAGTATGGTAACCAGTATGAGTTCAATGTTTGAAAATGCTAGCGAATTCAATAAAGATATCGGTTCTTGGGATACAAGTATGGTAACCAGTATGACTAATATGTTTACCAACGCTCACGCCTTCAATCAAGACATCGGTTCTTGGGATACAAGTGAGGTAACCAATATGCCTTATATGTTTGCATTTGCCACTTCCTTCAATCAAGATATCGATTCTTGGGATACAAGAAAAGTGATCAATATGAGTGGGATGTTTCTAGCTGCTGAATCTTTCAATCAAGACATCGGTTCCTGGGATACAAGTATGGTAACCAGTATGAATAAGATGTTTAACAGAGCTACTAAATTCAATCAGGATATCAACGATTGGGATGTTAGTATTGTGATTGATTGCGCTCAATTTTCAACATCTAGCAAACTCACAGAAGGTCATACCCCTAATTTCACTGAATGTGTCCCAGATTAAGTTTTTAGATAATCACTAATTTGTTCATGTTATCAGTAAATCAATCTAAAATCTGCATTTAAAGGTTGAATATACAGATATTAAAGCCCTGTTTAACTATTGATCCTATAGAACTAGGAGAACGCCTAGCTTGTAAAATCAGCTAAAACCATCATTCCATTTGATTTCTGAGAGGTATTCCTTGCTCTCCTACTAAAGTTGCATTAGTGACTTGAACCTGCAAGGTTTAATCCTGAGAAAAGATCCAACACTATCCCTACATCTATCAATATCTAAATAATGAAATTATCTGCTAACCTCAATTAAATTTACCCTATGAAGCAACTTTTAATCCTGGAATCTCATTATTGGCTAATTTCCTGATAACATATTGCTTTGTGACTAGAAAATCTTTTTGGGTAAATTCCGGCAAGTTGAACATCGCATCTGTCAAAACGGTTTCGCATATTGAACGAAGACCTCGAGCACCAAGATTATCTTCTATGGATTTGTCAACTATAGCATCAAGGGCCCCCTTAGTGAATCTCAGTTTAACTCCATCTAAGGAAAAAATCAACTTATACTGATCCACAATTGCATTTTTCGGTTTGGTTAAAATATCAATTAGTGCCTTTCGATCCAATTGATTTAGATATGTAACCATCGGAAGTCTCCCAACAATTTCAGGAATCAACCCATATTCTCTAACGTCTCTTGGAATAATATACTTTAAAAGTTGATCTTCCTTAATTTGGTCTTGCTTGGTTTCATTTTTATACCCTATAGATTGAAAATTGAATCTCTTACTAATAATTCTTTCTATTCCATCAAAGGCACCACCGGTAATAAACAAAATATTTGTTGTATCTATTTCAACAAACTTTTGTTCGGGATGTTTTCGCCCTCCTTTAGGAGGTACATTGACAACCGATCCCTCAAGAAGCTTCAATAAACCTTGCTGTACTCCTTCACCTGATACATCACGTGTTATTGATGGATTACCAGACTTACGAGCAATTTTGTCTATTTCGTCAATAAATACGATGCCTTTTTGAGCATTTTCTACATTGTGATCCGCTGCTTGTAATAATCTTGTCAAAATACTTTCAACATCCTCTCCTACATAACCCGCCTCGGTTAAAACGGTGGCATCAACAATGGCAATAGGGACATTAAGTAATCTGGCTATGGTTTGGGCCATTAAAGTTTTACCAGTTCCAGTAGGTCCAACCAATAAGACATTACTCTTTTGGAGAACTACACCACTATTTGATTGATGCCTTTGTATGCGCTTGAAATGATTATAGACAGCAACTGACATTACCTTTTTAGCTCTTTCTTGACCTATCACATATAGATCAAGATAATTTTTTATCTCCCTTGGCGATTTGAGATAAAATTCGGAGGTCTTTTTGGGAATAACAGTTATTTCTTCTTCAACAATATCCTTGGCTTGATTTACGCAACTGTTACATATGTGAGCTGATTGACCCTCAATAAGTAATCTGACTTGAGACTTGCTTCTACCACAAAATGAACAATGAATGTTTGTACCTTTTGACATGAATATAAAAAGTTTATACTAGTACCTCATCAACCATCCCATAGTCTAATGCTTCTTTAGCTGTAAGCCAATAATCACGATCGCTGTCTTGCGTTACCTTTTCTTTAGTCTGACCAGTATGTTTAGAAATGAGCTGATGCAACTCATCCTTGAGTTTGAGAATCTCACGAGCAGTAATTTCTATGTCTGAAGCCTGACCATGGACACCCCCGATAGGTTGATGAATCATGACCCTTGCATGTGGCAAAATAGAACGCTTTCCCTTTTGACCAGCACAAAGTAAAATTGCAGCCATTGAAGCAGCCATACCAGTACATATAGTTACTATGTCAGTACTGACATATTGCATGGTATCATAAATACCAAGACCAGAATAAACAGCTCCACCAGGCGAATTAATGTATAGTTGTATATCTCTTGACGAATCTACGCTCTGCAAAAATAACAACTGTGCTTGTATCACATTTGCTACATCATCATTTATAGGCCTACCTAAAAACATGATTCGATCCATCATCAATCGAGAAAAGACATCAAGCTGTGATATATTTAGTTGTCTTTCTTCTATGATGTTCGGAGTCATTGCCCTTACAATATTATCGTAATAGAGGGAGTTGATTCTATGATGTTTAACAGCATAATTTTTAAACTCATTTCCGTAATTCATATAATTGTCATTTTTCTTGTTTAAAGGTATGTATTTTAAGTCAAAAACTAATAAATCCTATCATTTTTTTCATATGGAACAACATCTTTAGTTTTAAAATCAAATCTGCTTAATAAAAATTCTACAACGATCATTCTGGATACTTCTCTACCAACTAATGAAGCGATTAGATCTTCGTTTTGGTCAAGCCATTCATCTGCAAAATCTGAATTGTTGTCTGCAAAATCATCAATATTTTTTCCTTGAGATTTAAGCAAATCTACTATTATGTTGGAACGAAGCTTCAGTTCAAGTTTAGAATCATACCGAAGGTTTTCTTGCTCCACAATCTGTTTTTCAATTAAAGAACGTAGTATTTCAAAAACTATGATTTTTTTGTACCTCTCCAATTGTTCTGGTGATGAAGAATTTCTTAATTCTTTAGGGATGTGGATAAAACGACTGACATGCTCCATAGATAAGGATAACTTGCTCTGCTCAATTAGACGATAGATTATTCGAAAATAGAAAAAACGTTCAGATGCACCAAAAAGATCTCCTTGAATTCCCTCCATGAAGAGTTCTAAATAATTTTCATCTGTTATATTCTCAAAATATGGATATTCCATTTGAACCAATTTAAAATGAAATTCTGGCTTTCGTATTACCCAGGATTTAAAAAATGTCACTTCTTTACATTCATCTAAGGCAAAATCAAAATGGGGATTCAATTCATGATATTGAACACCCATCACTTCTTTGAGACAGATGGTTAATTTATCACCTGGTTTAGCTTCCGATAACATTTGTAAATACTCAGTTTTTTGAATGTCATCAGAATAAATTTTAAACTGAATATAGGCATCATAATTAAAAATACTTGGGTAACCTACAATAATATTGTAACACCACTCATCACCTTCTTGGAACTCTTCATTCGAAATCGGCTTAGCATTTTCTTTTCTTATCAGACTAATTCTTTTTTCAATATATTCTTGATTGGCGATTCTATTTTCAAAAACCATATCAGATAACACATCATAGTTTAATCTAAATTGAGGATTGAGGTACGTATATAATTCAACAGAAATTGTTTCTCCTTTAAGTATTTGTTCAGACAATAATTCTTTATTTGATATAACTGGACCTAATAATATCCCTCTTTTTTCAGTCTCTAAAAACTGATCCAATAATGAGCGAGACCTTAGAAGTACTAACTCTTCAAGCACCTCCGGTTTTAATTTTTTATTGATTAAACCCGCAGGTAATTTTCCTTTTCTAAAGCCTGGATGATGTAGATCTTTGGCATAAGATTTTATTCTATTTTTAAGATCTCTTTTGAAGTCTTCTTGTTCAAAATCTATTTTGAACTTCAACACATCTTCGGTAATTCTGTCAGCAAAATACTTCATCCTTTCAGGTCATTGGTTAAGTGCATATGAAATTTTTTGATATAATTTTTTCTCGTTGACCATTTCTGTTATCAGATTATTGAATATCTTCTCATTACTCTGAGAACGGTTTATTCCGAAGTAGAACTCATTAAGATATCTGTCCAGATTAAAACCGCTCACCCATGAATATAAGGTGCGTATCAAAGACATTATCTGGTGGTTCATCGTATGAAGAAACACAAAGTTGAGTCCCTTGTTTCTTTCGACCTGGGTGATGCTATAAGCCTTTTCTATTGGTCTAAATCCTTTCCACTTGCCGATGGTTATTTGGGTAGATGTAATGATGTTGTTGACAAAGATGTGCCAAAGAGAGTGTCTTGAGAAATTTTCTATATGTATGGTGGACATACGATTGACCTTCGCATCCTTTGTTAGCTGTACCGCTGTTACTGCTTCCTTTTTCTTGACATTGTATCTACGACCAATCCTTCCTTCTGCAGCTACGCCTAGGTTGAATTGGCCTACATATACTGCAACATCCATAAAATACTTGTCTCTGGATTCCATAGCCTGTCTGAGCTTGTGCATGAACAGACGGGCAGTATTTTGAGTCACTTCATAGCGAACGGCCGTATACCGTGCAGAAAGATTCTTGGTGCTGATAAATATCTCAAAACAGATGAAAAATGCCTTGCGTACGCCAAGCTTAACCTTGTGGAACAAGGTATTGGCTGTAGCTGACTTTGTATGACTACAAATGTTGGAAGTGCGGCAAAAGTCCTCGCATACCTGAAATGCCCCGTGTCCAAATTGAACACATTTAAAGCCATCATTCGATTTGATTTCAGAAAAGTATTCCCTACAATCCAAGTCCGTTTTGAAGCGTTCAGACAACTTGAAAAGGCTTAGTACCTTGAAAATATCCATATCAATCCTATGCTTATTGACATCTAAATAATGAAATTATCTACTGAAATTAATCATCTTTAAATCCTCAGCAAATATACTTTATTAAAACCTCCATTCAATGACTAAATCATTATCACTTTAGGTATTGGCCCAATGTTTGAACAATTGGTAAGGTAATAATCAGCTTGCACCTAACTTTATTAATGAAATTTTAGAATATTTGATACCTTTGTCGCCCTAAAGTACCGATAGTGTATTCACTACTCAAAATTGACAATTATGGCCGTTAAACTAAGACTTCAGAGGCACGGGAAAAAAGGCTATCCTTTTTATTGGATTGTAGCCGCAGACTCAAGGTCTAAAAGAGATGGAAAATTCCTTGAAAAAATAGGAACCTACAACCCCAACACCAACCCAGCTACAATAAATCTTGACCAAAACGCTGCTATTAAATGGATTGAGTTTGGTGCACAGCCTACTGATACAACCAGAACATTGCTTTCCTACAAAGGAATTCTCCTAAAACTTCATCTAAAAAAAGGAGTTGCCAAAGGTGCTCTTACTGAAGAACAAGGCGAAGAGAAGTTTCAAATTTGGAAGAAACAAAAAGAAGCTAAAATTCAATCGAAAATTGATGGCTTGACCAAAGAAAGAGATTCTCGGATTCAATCCATTATAGAACACGAACGAAAACAAAGTCAGCAACGTACCAAAAAGAAAGAAGTCCATAGCGAGGGTTCTTAAACTATTTCTTTATAAATTCTTGGCTACTTTGTATCAATCCAAACTTGAGAGTGTTCCATTCATCTTTCTATCAACAGATAGCTAGACCTCTAAGAAATACTCAAGAGTAAAACCGACTTTTGGTGATTTACACAAGTGGTTTGGTTGTCATATTATCAGTCTGAACAACTTACAGAAAGTTCATCATCAACATATTTTGGAGGCTATAGCATACAATTTGAAGCGTTCTGGGGGATTGGAGCATTTGATGGTGAAATATGAGGTAAAGAAATTGAATATAAGCCTGCAAGGTTGTGATATGGACAAATACTTGACGAAACATTATCAAGCCTAGAATGAACCCAAAAATTGGGCTCAACCAGAAAAATCAATTATACAAAGGGCTCAAATATTATTGGTTTAGGGTTATCAACCCATCAGGCAAGCTCATCTTGATCACTTTATTCAGTGTATCTGTAGAAACAATCAGGTCTTTGTGCATGGGGATAAGAATTTCTTTTTCTTCATTTAGTACCACTAAAATATGCTGGGGTGATCTTTGAATAGTTTGCCTAACGATACCAATTGTTGACTTTCCATCAACTACTTTATAACCAATAAAATGGTCTATATTATTGATGGATAACGGATTAATATGTTCCCTTTTGGAGATGTATACTTTCCGTCCTAACAATTTTGAAGCAACTTTATCGTTGTCTACCTGAACCAACTGAAGTCTGATATGATTTTTTTGATGTTTTCGGGCTTTTGATACTTTGTATGGAATTATAGTTTCATCGAAGTCAAAGTAAACCAAAGGTATATCTAGTAAGGGTTCTATATTATGAATATTCACATTAATAATAATTTCACCTTTAAAACTAAATTTTTTTGCTACAAAACCTATGTAATGACATTCTGATAAGTTCATCTTGTGATTCAGTAAAACGTTCTGAAAGTTAAGGGATATCTAAGATTAAAATGTTTTCAGTAAAAGCAAGTCAGTAAATTACTTTGAATGAGACACAGGGTAAACAAAACTAGCTCTGCTTCTTTTCTTGAGGAGTAGAGGTCACTATGTGACAACTAAATATACTCACCTATTAGGGAAAGTACTCATGAAAAGTGAGATACATATAGCCGTCGTTTGTTGACTTCTATTCCACAAACAGTGAAGTAGAACCAATACTTTTAACTTCGCTTATAAATATAATAGCCTATATTTGTTTTATAAAACAGTAAACTAAAGGAAATGAAAAATTATATCTCATGAATGAATATACAACTGAAGAAAGAATCTATAAACTCCATGTCTTTAAATTCAGAGCAAAAAATGTTGAACGCATGTATATCTTGTTTATATTGTCAGGGTGGAGTTATGGCTCAATGGATCAAATTGGCAAACAGATATTATATTATCTCACCTTAGGTGGTCTTGGTATTTGGGCTATATTTGGTTTTCATGTCCCTATTATTGGTTTGCTGGTGTTGGTGTATATGCTTTGGAGGGATGAAAAGGAGAGAAAAAGCGATTTGATGATTTGAGGATTTATGTATGTTTTTATGGTGTTTCTTTTAAATTCTTTTAAGTCGAATCTTTTTTTATTATTTTTGCTTTTGTTTTTCATGAAAATCGATTGTAGTCATAGTAGATTTTGATTTTCTGAAATGTCTTGTTTGGGCATTTTAAAATAAAATAAAATAAAATTTTAAAAATCATGTATAGATTGTTGTTTTTGAGCACTGTTGTTTTCTTTTTCTTGCAGTGTGATTTATCAAAGAAAAAGGAATCTTCTGATGCTACTGATGATGTGTTGTTGGATGCCCAGGAGATAGAGGATGCGATTGTAGAAACAGAAGGTCTTGTTTCTTCTGATGTTGTTGTTGATGCTGATGGTGATATTTCTGTCTTTTCAGATGACACCGATGCAAACTCGGACATTCTTGGCAGTGGGGATGATGATACTGTTGCAAAAGAGAAATATCCTGAGACTGCTGAGGAGTATTTGGATGCTGCTGATGAGCGTGCAGAGAAAATGATTGAGCAACAGAACGAAAGAATGGAGGAATTGGGTGAGAAATTGAGCAAAATAGATATTTGGGGGACTGGTGTTGTCCATTCTTCTGATGAGGATGCTGAAACTTCGGATGGGCAATCGGATGTTGGGGCTAGCGGTTCGGCATCTCCGAAAATAGTTTTTGACGAATTGTTTTATGATTTTGGTGATATCAGTGATAATGAGGTTGTTGTTCATGATTTCATTTTCGAGAATCAGGGTGATGCTCCTTTGCATATTTTAGAGGTTGTTGCTTCTTGTGGGTGTACTGTCCCTGAGCATCCTGCTCCGGAGGATGCTTTTGCTTCCGGTGAGCAGGGGAAAATAACTTTGAAGTTCAATTCTTCAACTTTCGGTCCTGGTCCGCAGACGAAATATGTTCATGTTCGCACGAACATCCCTTTATCTGATGAAGATTTAAGCAATTTAGAGGAAGAACATGGGGAAGAGTTGCTGGAAGATTTCAAGACGGAAATTGTTACGATCACCATACAATCGAACATAGTAGCATCGGAGGAATAGTGTTGGTGCTTTGATTTCCTACAATCAATCCAAAAAAAGGGTCTGAGACCCGAACAAAGAAACAAAAAAAGGTCTGAGACCTGAACAAAGAAACAAAAAAAAGGGTTTGAGACCCGAACAAAGAAACAAAAAAAAACATGTCAGAAAAAAAAAGAATTTTCGTCTACTAAAAGACCTATTTTTAAGCCGATAGATTGTTTACATTAAATCGTGTAGTCAAAGAATATAATCGTGAAATTGCAAATGATTTGGGACTTTCAGAAAAAGATAAACTACTAATTGGTGTATATTAACTCGGCCTATTATAAGTTTCGACTACATGATAGAAATTCATGTATAGTTGTATTTGCTCTCCTCCTAAAGTTGCATTAATGGGTTAGTTCTTCAATCCATAAAACGAGAGGGTTTTCGCCAGTCCTAGATAGTTGTGCAATCAATAATTCCACTTTTTTCTTAGCACATTAGTACAATTAATAAAATACCCAAACATTCATAAGGAATATTCTGAACAAGAAAATATGATGCCAATTCATCAATGAATTTAATTTCATCTATTGGTCTTGCTTTATTTTTCACTATGATAGTAGTAGTTGTTTTATCCTGTAATCAGGACAAATTTATTCCCAAGTCACCGCTCCCTATCGCCACTCCAAAATTACCAACCTATACTATTGCTACTTCTTCTGTAGGAAATGGAACGATAACCGGCAGTCAAAATAATATGGAAAGTGGTCAGTCGGTAAAAATTACAGCTAAAGCTTCAGAGCACCATCAATTGAAGGAGTGGAAAGGAGATTGTGGTAGTTTTAACAAGGACAATCTTACAATAGAATTTCCAGTGTCTAAAAATTGTAATGTCACCGCTGTATTCGAAAAGATTTCTTACACCATCAGCGTAAGTTTAGATGAAGGTGGGACCATTGCCGGAACTAAAGAGTTTAGGAAGACATTCGGGGAGACAATTACCTTGATGGGAACACCCGAAAAAGGCTATGTGTTTGCTAGGTGGGAGACAATAGAAGATTCCGATTGTCCTTCCCTAACTTATGCTTCCAATCCTATTTTGAAATTCACTGTTACCGGGGATTGTCAGTTAGAAGTGATCTTCATCGAAGAAATCGATTTAATCATACCTAATCCAGTCTATTTAGATGACAATGAAATAACAGTAAAATGTGAAAGCTGGTCAAAAGAATATATTGGCAAGTATGGATGGATAGATTATTTGGACGACAGGGGTAGAGTCTATTATCGCCTTGTTGATAACCGCATGTTAAGGGATATGGCAAAAATCAATGAGAATTTTGAATATGTGTGTACTAGTTTTGTTACTAATATGGGAGGTAAGATTGAAGCGATACGTGAAACTTATGGTATGAAATCTCAACTTTTTGACTCAAAGAATATCAAGTATAATATTCAATCTTGGGATGTCAGTAATGTAAGAAACATGGCAGGTATGTTTGGATATACAATTAATTTCAATCAAGACATCAGCTTATGGGATGTCGGTAATGTGACCAATATGCGTGGAATGTTTAGCAATGCCTCTTCTTTCAATCAAGACATCGGGGGATGGAATGTCAGTAATGTAAACAACATGAGTCAGATGTTTTACAATGCTCATGAGTTTAATCAAGACATCGGGGGATGGAATGTGGCTAATGTGAGCAACATGAGTCAGATGTTTTACAATGCCCATGAGTTCAATCAAGACATCACAGCATGGAATGTTAGTAAAGTGATTAATATTAACCAGATGTTTTACAATGCTCATGAGTTTAATCAAGACATTGGGGGATGGAATGTGGCTAATGTGAGCAACATGGGTGGAATGTTTGCCAATAGTTCACTATTCGACCAAAGGGTAGGAATATTAAGGAAACCATCTTCTTTTAATCAAGATATAGGCTCTTGGAATACCACCAATGTAACCAATATGGGATCCATGTTCTTAGGTGCAATTTCCTTCGATAATGACATTAGTTCGTGGGATGTCAGTAATGTAACCAACATGGAATCAATGTTTAGAAACGCAACTTCGTTTAATCAAGATATCAGTAGTTGGGATGTCAGGAGTGTAACCAATATGGATAGGATGTTTTATGGTGCCAAATCCTTTAACCAAGATATCAGTAGTTGGGATGTTAGTGAAAAGCGTACAAGCCTCATTTTAGAGGGCACAAGAGTTGAAGGTATCTTGGCTATAAATCTCTTTGATATCAGAAAAGGAAAAAGCATTTTGAAAGATCCTATATACTCCAATATTGATAGAGATAATTTTAAATCCTATATAAAGGCCTTTATCGCAGATGCCAATAGACACGGGCTTGACCTTTCCCACATTGACAGGGATAATTACTACTTTAAGGTCTATGACCTAGGTGGAGCAGCGGGGAGCGCTGGTAGAGTATGTGATGATAAAGTGGATGTTAATATTGATGATGAATGGTGGAATAGAGGACAATCAGACGATAATTTCGCTACATTATTATTCATCATGTGGCATGAATTTGGCCACACCATTCTAGGCTTGGCACATCTGTGTCAGTACGGACAAATCATGTCAGGAAGACATAACAACGATTGCCAGCTTCCTATAGGCGAATCTAACAAGGGGAAAAACTATGGGTACATATATGAGACCTATAACTGGCATAGATCAGTAAAAGATATGATGACCGGTCATAAACAAGTGAGATTTTCCTGTAGGAATAAAAGAGCTGATATAACCTTCACTTGCCTTCAGTGATAAGATGAGTTTAAGGGTCTATCATAGAAAATAAAAAATGAGATTGGAAATTACCTTATAACTTTATCAACTATATAGACCATAAAAGGAAAATGTTTAGTGAATCCCTGCCATATTTTTTTATCCTTCTTTTTACTGATATCAAGATTCCGAATGTCTAAAATCCTAACATAACAAAGCCAACTGATCTAAATAAATCTGTAGTTTACTAATTCATGGCGGCGTTGATTTAATAAACAAAAGAATAAAACAATCCAATTTAAAAGTCAAAATGAAGTTGAAGCTCAATTATTCGCCCAACTTCATCTGAATAATACCTCAGCCGGTTGAGGTAATCTCTGTATGAGATATTCGCCAAATTTTGAACCCGTAATCTGGATTCAAAAGCAAGTGTAGGATTCTTAATCCACTTTTTACTAATCTCTAAACCAAGCAAGTGGTAAGCTGCAGTTGGACTAGTAAGGTTAACTGTTTCGCTCACAATTTGACCATCGTCAATCAACGAAACTTCAAAATCTGTATCGGCCGGTCTATTCTGCTTGAATACCCAATGTCCACTCAAGGCAATCTGTAAATCCGAAATAGTAGTGTACACCAAACGATGGTTAACGGACATAGGAGGGATGTTTACCAATGGCTTCTTAGTTTTTGTATCATTTGCCCTAACATATGAAAGTGATGATTCATAACTGAATCTAGAATCAAAGGAATAGTCTAAGTCCATATCAATCCCAATAAAACTAGTGTTTGTTGTCAGATATTCCCATACAGGAAAAGCACCCCGAACAGTGAATTCGACATCAATCGGTTGGAGATAGATATAGTTTTGTATAACTGATAAAAAGGGAGTCACTTCCCATTGGAAAACTCCTTGTTTTTTATTAATGTCTACCAATAATTTATGGGCACTTTCTTTCACAAGATCTAGATTCCCCCTCTCTATCGTAGCTAAAGTATGATGTAACCCATCCGAAAATAACTCCGCTACATTTGGGGCTCGTTGGGATAGGATGTAATTTACCCCTAATGACATTCCATCGTCAGATTTTGTATAAAACCCACTATTGAAAGAAACAGTCCAATAATCTAATTTGAGATTTGTCAATACCTGATTGCCAACCTCTCGAAGCACATAACTACCATAACTTTGGTCGTACTTTCTCTTCAACCAAAAATTTTTCTTGTAGTATTTTTTAACATCTAAACGGTCGTAATCTATCCTGCCACCCACCTCAAAAATCAAGTGATTAGATGGCAAGTATATCGCAGAAGCATATACTCCAGTTTGAAACCTATTGTAATCTGGAATTAATCGTCTAACCCCCGTATTCGGATCAGCAAAATTATCTTGGGCAAGCCAAGTTAGGCCAACATTCAAGTGCCAGTCAATACTAGGCAACCAATCAAAGTCAGCTGAAAAATTATGAGTTAGCAATCTCAGATTTAGTGCAGGCTTATCGCTTCTTCCTCCTCGACGAATATCAAATTCATTTCTATGATTATGCTGCAATCCATAGAGCAAACTCAATTTTATGGAACTATCAAAACGTCTATTCCACTTAGACACAAGACTATAATGTTTATTGGCTTGACTAGGAGCATTAATTTGAAAAGTAAAATCATTTTCGATTAACGGTCGATCACTTTTAATCGCTCTCAAGAGATCTTTAACATTACCGATATGAGATGCTCGTAGAATGCCGATTCGATTGTTATACATTGAGCCAGACAACTCCCAACCTCCTTTGATATTTGATTTGCCCAAACTAAATCCAATGTTTTGGCGTAGGGTTGCTGTGTTTGATAATCGATATTCTGGGGCATTTAAGTCTCCCATTTTCTTATATGAAGCCATGAGCTTCATATGAAAACCACTTTCATATGACCTGATTATTCTAGATGTAGCTGATCCACCTGGACCATTGTTGATGCCATTCAAAATAACCTTTCCATAAACTGAATCAACCGGTCTAATTCTCTCCTTATTTAGAACAATGATACCACCATATGTCTCCCCACCATATTTTAATGTAGCAGCTCCCTTAAGTAGCTGAACTTCTTGATATGCATTAAGGTCAATTGAAGGAGAATGATCCGCCCCCCAATCTTGATCACTCAATCGTTGACCATTGGCAACAATCCCAACACGAGAGCCATAGACTCCGTGGATTATAGGTTTAGATATCTCATTTCCAGTTCTAATGATAGATACTCCACTCAGAGTAGAGAGAGCTTCCGAAATGTTTATATGAGAAAAAGCATCAATCTGCTTCTGAGTTAGATGTTTTTCCGAGAGCGTTCTACTTTCAGATTGATGAAGGAAATGTTCAACATTTACAGCATTAAGTTTTATCACTTTTGGTAAAAGACCAACATTAATATCTTGACTCGAATCGATATCCAGTACTTGACTATGTACTTCATAATTGGGATGGGTAATACTGATTTCTAAAGTGCCAGAACAAAGATTCATTATTTGATATGTACCGCTATCAGACCTACCAACAATATAGTCTTCCCTATTGCTTGAAATAGTAACGTTTTCTAATAATGTGCTGTGTTCCAGATCAAAGACCTTGATTTCAAGCACTAAATCACATTTTTGTGAAAATAAAGATTCGCAAATTGATATAAAACATGCAAGGGCTATACACTTGCACATAGGTTTGTTTTTGCAACAAGATTTCATTAAAGATGCAAAATAATCTGTAATTTATTTGAAAAAGCTCAAAGAGAAAACAAAAGAAAGAAGGTCATCTGACACCTTCTTTCTTTTATATTATGCATTGATTTCTTCCGAAAAACATCTTAGGAGAAATGCCCATTGAAAACTAATGGTTATTGAATCTCTACCCTAAATTCAACCTCAACATCGGTGCTTCCACCTGCACCACTTCGGGATGATGCATTTTTGTTAGTGGGTTCGTGTACCAAATAGATTTTTACAGTTCCACTACCTGCCCCACTAGATGTCCACTTTGTGTTGAGGTTAACGCCTTTTCCATTCGAATCTTTGGGATCCGAACTGTCTGACGAAGTTTGGACATTAACACCTGCAAATTCAATAAACACTTGGTGTTCATCTATTTCTTCAATAATTTCAGGATTCACCTCTTCAGGATCACTAGGATCACTTAAGTTTCGGAAAGACAATTTTACATCAGATGGAGTGGTGGTTGACAATCGAATTGGCTGGTCAGGAGTTATTCCATCTTCGGTCCAAGTTAGGTCTTGGGATGCTGATCCAGCAGTGGTAACGTTTAAAACGATATGGGTAATCTCTTCCTCTTCGTTTATAGGTTCTGGATCATCCGTGCTACACGAGATTAAGAATAAAAGGGCAAGAGTAGATGTAAAAATCAATATATAGTGACGGTATAGAAATAAAGTATTCATGTATTATAGATTAAAAAAGTTATTATGGAGAACTTTAAAATTCTTTGTGCAAAATCCTAGGTGTTCTCAGAGACCTTTCAAGAAATTAATCTTGCCTGAGGAGGTCCTCTTGGAACAATTGAACTGACTTCTCTCCCAAAAAGAGTCCCTAATTTAAGGATATTGGCTATACGAAAATGAAAGGGGGCATGAAGATCCTCCTTTGCCAGTAATTGTTCAACAGTTGGAAAAAAGGAATAGTCGAAAAACTCTAGATGAATGTCATCTGAACAAAAGTGGGTGTCTACATAACCACATATATCACCATGGGTGTGATGTTCCAAAGTATGTGCAAGCTTGACCCCGAATCCAATGAAAAGGGAAACTAGAAGTAAACTAGCGTATAATTTCACACCAAATATTAATGACTATTATTTAAGTATTATTCTAAAGGCTTTATATGAACATTTTTATAAGAAATCACCCCCGGATGATCCTGGAAAGATAAATGTCCAGTGTGATAAGTCCCAAAATGCTCACTATCAGAAAATTTACTTCCTTCCAATAACTTATCCCAATGTTCTCCGGAGATTGGAAAATTTAGAATTTCAAAATCGTTATGGATAACGATGGCTTTATTTGAATCATAGTTGACTTTGATGTGGAAACTATTCCACTCTCCAGCTGCTTTAGTTACCAAAGTGTCGGGTGGGATTAGATCATACAGCGCACCAGCGGTATGTTTTTGATTTTCTGCTTTGCCTTCATAGACAGCAGGATCTAGCACTTGAATCTCCGGTCCAGATTGATACGGATGTTCAAATTTCTCTTCCAGACTAACACCCCACATAAAACCGCTATTACCTATAGGCGATACTTTCCAATCAAAACGAATTTCAAAATTTCGATATGTAGCATCTGATACTAAACTTTTATTACCTTCTCCCTTAGCGGTCTCGCTATTAAAAGTCAAAACACCATCTTCTATTGACCATCCGGATTTGCTATTATCTTCATTTTTAAAAATAGACCATCCCTCAAAAGAATCGCCTTCAAACTGCTTGATCCAGCCTTTACCTATGGAATCTACTGATTGCACCTGATAGATATTGTAACTGCTTGACTTAATAAATTGCATATCAGAAAATCCACCGAAAGTAACAATGGAAAACAAAACAACTAAAATCAAGGGAATCTGTATAGCTCTCATGAGAATAATTTGTTCAAAAATACATAAAACATAAGTCTTATTTTGTCTATTTATAGAATCTTTTGATAAAGCTTCTATTTTATATGTGAATGGAAGATCTTCCCCTACTTCCTTACTCTAACTTAAAAGTTCAAGAGCAGAATAATCTCCGCAATGGGTTGCACTTGAACGAGCCCACCTTCAATACCAAAACACTCATTTTCATAATTGTCATCACTTGCAAAACTTAGAAATTATACCATTTAAACACTATATTTACTCAAAGTATAATTTTTTTAGGATTTTGTTTGCTAAACTCTATCAGAAACTCTCGAAGATGGGATTATACTACTATATTTATATTAAACCATTTAAACACTACATTTACTCAAATTAAATTTTTTAGGGGATTTTGTTTGCTAAACTCTCTCAGAAACTCCCGAAGATAGGATTATACTACTATATTTATATTATACCATTAACTTATTAAATTTTCAACATGGCTAAAAAAATTGACATACAAGTACAAGAGAGCGAGCATGAGCTGAAGAAGTCCATGCCCAAGCAAAAGAACCTCCCCAATAGAAGTAAGGTTAAGATG
>MPMN01000058.1 GCA_002238525.1 Flavobacteriaceae bacterium bin25 | reverse complement strand
TTCTCCAATTGATATCCATGATATCCTTCCATTGGTCAAGCTGTTTAAAGGCATGATAAAATCCACCGCCAACACTTGAAAGAGGCGATTCTACCCCCTTGGCACCACTTGAAACAAGAAGCTGTTGCAAAAGCAAGGCATTGAGCCAGGTAACCATCGCTGTTCGCATACCAGAAAGAGGAGACTTTTGAAAAACCTCCGCAGCAATCTGGTTTTGATGGTCCAGACTAAGACTCCTAGAAAGACACCTGGCAGCCTCCTTTACCCGCATGGCCACATAATTGGAAACCCGTAGCAAATTTTCCCTCGGGGTTGCCGCAGAAGGAATAAAAAGAGATAAATCGAATACACTACCCCGGATAAAACCCTCCCCAGGCCATCTGAAGATGCCCTTCGTATCCCTTTCTTTGGCACTGATTCGCTGATAAAGGGCATAGCGAATGGATTTCCCTCCTATTAATTGATTCTTGATAAGAGTCATGTCCTTAACCGAGCGGAACTCCTGATCTATAAATACCGAAAAGGCAGTGTTTATCGGTGTGCCAGCTACATTAGGATGTTTAGATCCTAATCTATTTTGAGCATCCCGGTTGGCATCATTAGCGTTGTATGAACATTCAATGACCACATTGGGGGTTTCTCTGTCATCAATGAAAATGTCCGGCCTAACCGCTCTATCATCCTTGTTTAGTATGCCACGACCTTCTGCTATGACAGAATCTTTTTGATTCCTTAATCGGTAGTTTACTTCTTCAAGTGCCTCACCTAAGGCGTAATTGAACAACTGCTCGTGCGACTCCGAAGGACTCATGAGTATAAGAATACTTGTCTGCTAAGGTAATGAAATACTGACCCGATGAAATACATGAAAAAATGCGATCCCAATGATGACAATTAAAAAACCGGCTCTAATTGATTGAGTTAGTTCAACGAGTTCTGCTTCAGAATAAATCGTTTACAATATTCAACAATCTGACAACAATATTCAACAAGGAAAATTATATTTAAAAATTTTATATACACATTCACTAACAATCTCTTTTGGGTTATTATTGCTACGTTTCCGAGCTAAGTAATTTGACATTGTTTAGATTGAACATATGCAGGGACTCAAAATCCTCCTTGCTATCTGTATTTGTTATGGAGAATGGGGCATCCTATAGAAGAATAAGGTAGATTTCTGGGGCATAGTCTCTAATTGTAAAATTCACCGCATTATTTTATTTATATCAACATTGAATTAGGTGATTTTGGTTGATTGCATAAACAAAACAGATTTTATTACATTTGCCTCGGTTTTAAAAAACAATAACATTATCTATTCTTGAATACACTTTATAGACAGGAGGGAAAAGTTTTCTATTCTTCAGAGAAAGACTTGACCCGTTTTTTTGGTGAAATTACCCCCCCCCATTTATTATGGGGCACACCGAATGGATAGTTCATCCCAAATTTCAAATAATCTGCTTTTATCAAGAACAAGCTCCGATGAGTTTGTTCTATATACGCTTTCTCCATTCCTTTTGGAAGGACATAAGCCCCCTATTCCACAAATTTTCAAAACTCCAAAAAAATATTTGGATAGGGGTAAATATAGCTTATGATTATTTCCCTATACCTCTTGATCAGGTTGCAGCAAGTGCAACCGATCGCCCACAAATTACAAACATTAACAAATAAATTAAATACAAAATCCAATGAATTTCAGAATTTTTCAGTGCCCTTTATTCATTTCCGCTGCAACACTCATCTTTTTATTTTCATGTAATGATGATAAGGTAGTCCCTAATCCACCAACTCAACCACTTCTAGCTAAGTTTACCATAGCCACATCATCATCAGTCGGAGGTACAATAACAGATAGTCAAAATGTGGATTCCGGGCTGCCCGTCAAAATTACTGCCACCGTCCAAGAACACTATCAATTAAAAGAGTGGACAGGAAACTGCGGTACTTTTAACAAGAATAACTCAGAAATAGCCTTCAACGCTACAAAAAATTGTCAAATTGGAGCTGAATTTGAAAAAATCAACTACAACATCACAGCCACATCCTCTGATGGAGGAAGTGTGAGTGAAACAAAGTTATCAAGAAAACAAGGAGAAATAGCCTCTTTTACCGCAGAACCTGAGGAAGGCTATCAATTCAACAAATGGACAACAACCAACTGCTCAGACCTTCAAAAGGTACAAAACAAGGTGACCCTCACAGTCAATGGTCATTGTAGCTTGCAAGCAGTCTTTACCAAAGCACCGCATACCATTAACATAGAAAAAAATGAAAACGGAGAAATAACCATTACACCCTCACAAACCGTAAACCATGGAGATGAAGTGGAAATTACTGCCACAGCTAACCAACATTATGTGTTCAAAGGATGGAATGGAACTTGTGGCGATTTCAGTGACGATGAATCGACCATTGCGATTACCGTCCAAACTGATTGTACAATAGAAGCCGTCTTTGAAAAGACAAACTATAACATCTCAGCCAGCTCAACTGATGGAGGTAACGTCAGCAATGAAACATTATCCATAGAATATGGACAAAAGGCTACTTTGAAAGCAATACCTAATAAAGGTTATCAATTCAGCCGATGGACAATAACCAAAGATGCCGATTGCCCAATCCTGACAGATGAGGACACATCACATCCCGAATTGACATTTAATGTGCAAGGTGATTGTCATGTGGAAGCAGTGTTTAACAATGAACCGCTTACCATTACCATAAAGGAAAATGAAAACGGAAAAATAACCATTACGCCTTCTCAGAACGTTAATCATGGCGATGAAGTCGAAATTAAGGCCACTGCTAACCAACATTTTGTGTTCAAGGGGTGGAATGGAACCTGCGGAAATTTCAGCACCGATGAACCGACCATAGCCATTACTGCCCTCGCCGATTGTACAATAGAAGCCATCTTTGAAAAGATAAACTATACCATCACAGCCACATCTTCTGATGGAGGAAGTGTGAACAAGGATACCCTATCCATAGAATACGGACAAACAGCTGCTTTGACAGCAATACCAGATGAAGGATATCGATTTAGTAGATGGACATCTGAAGATTGTAATACAATAGAAAATGATGCAGAGATCGAAACTGAGTTCATCGTCGAAGGCAATTGTAGTATCAAAGCGGTATTTGAAAAAGAACTATTCAACATAACTGCTTCCCCTTCTAAGGGTGGGAATGTAAACAACGAAACATTATCCATAGAATATGGACAAAAAGCAACTTTGAAAGCAACACCTGATGAGGGTTATGTATTTGATAGGTGGGAAACTAAAGGAAAAAATAATTGCCCCACCTTAACAGATGATGCCTCCAATCCCGAATTGGACTTCACCGTTCTAGGCGATTGTCAATTACAAGCAGTGTTTGTTAAGACTCCAATCCGTATCAGCACCTCATCAAGTCAAGGTGGAAACATCACCGAAACCTTGAAAGTGAATGAAGGTGAAAAGATAAGTATCAAAGCATCTGCCAATGACCATTTTGAGTTAAAAGACTGGGAAGGAAACTGCGGTGAATTTAATACAGAAAATGAAACCATTTCTTTCATAGCCACTAAAGATTGTGACATTAAGGCCGTATTTACTAAAGTTTTATACAGCCTGACAGTTGATGCCGGCTCCGGAGGTAGTGTGGACACCAGTAAAAAGAAAATAGGATTCGGTGAAAAAGTCGAAATAACTGCCGAAGTAAACGATGGGTATGAATTCAAAAAATGGAGCGTATCAGGCTCCGGGTGTCCTGATAATTTAGATTCTACCTACTCAATTGCAAGTTTCAAGGTCAAAGGAGATTGTACATTGAAAGCAGAATTTAGTCCCATTATTGTTGAAACTAACCATAATCTACCAACAGAAGAACAAAAGCCCACAACAGATCATAATCTACCAACAGAAGAACAAAGATCTATAGCAGATGTGCTTGCTATAGAAATACCCTCTACAACAGCAAGTACCCATTGCCCCACTCCATTGTATATAGATACTACTAATATGGTTACAGTTAAAGCCAATCCTTGTGCTCGGTCATTAATCGGTCAGCGTGTTCAATTTAATAATAGTGAATATATCATCGCTGATGACGAAAAAGTAAGAACATTAGTGGCAAACGGAGAGAATGTCGAAAAAGTAAATACCACATTTGTTACTAATATGTACGGATTATTTTTATATAACAAACAATTTAATCAAAATATTAGTTCGTGGGACGTGAGCAATGTAACAAATATGTTTGAGACGTTTAGAGGAGCTACCTCCTTTAATCAAGACATCAGTAAATGGGATGTAGGTAATGTTAAGAGCATGTATGGGATGTTTTTGACTGCTGCTTCCTTTAATCAAAACCTCAATAGTTGGGATGTAAGCAATGTGACTAACATGACTTGGATTTTCAGAGGCGCAATTAACTTCAATGGTAACATTGCTTCTTGGGATGTCAGTAATGTTACCGATATGATGGGAGCGTTTTACAATGCCCGTTCCTTCAATCAAAATATCGGTTCTTGGGATGTAGGTAGTGTAACCGACATGAAATATATGTTTATAGATGCTAAATCATTTAATCAAAATCTCAATAGTTGGAATGTAAGTAATGTGACCACCATGCGGGCAATGTTTCATCGTGCAACTCGGTTCAATGGAAACATTAGTTCTTGGATTGTCAGTAATGTTACCGATATGCATCGTATGTTTGAGAACGCTAAATCATTTAATCAAGGCATTAATTCTTGGAGTACCAATAAGGTAACTGATTGCGAAAAAATTTATCTTGGAGCTGATTCCCTTGAAGAGTCTAATCGAGCCAGCTTTAGTAACTGTAATACGATGTAAGGGACAAAACCTCTTAGATTTTTCTGAATGCTTCAAAACGGACTTGGATTGCAAGAAATATCTCTCCGAAATCAAATGTAATGACGGCTTTAAATATGTTAAATGTGGACACCGCATGTTTCACTTTAATTGAGCCACCATATGTGGTAGCTCAATTAAAGTGAAAAGGTGGCGCAGTTTGATTGAAATATGTAGTAGTCCTATTTTCCCTGTTCTTTAAAAATGCATACCGAGAATTTCTCAACTCTGTGTACTTCCTTTTGACAACCTTGTCTATAGCCTTTAAGGTAATGGACCAGATGAAACCGATCATGGTTAATACGGGCTCTGGGAAACCTTTTCCTACATGTGTTGATGAAAGGTTCCACATATCGGTAGTGACAGTTTTTGCCTCTTTTTTCTCTTGCTGTGTAGGAAAATACGATTGACCAATTCTTTGACATTCTCGGATTTTCGCCCTTCCACCATATCAAGAACATAACTTTTATTCGCATCACTGATGACCGAAGCATAATGATGTCCCTTTTTAAACCTGACTTTCGGGTCGAAATAACGCCAAAACCCTTACCAGGCATGAAAAAAGTGCCATTTCCAACTGTTAGTTTACTAGAAACATCTTTTTTGGACCAATACCAATAAGTTTTAATCCCCTCCGTTGACTGAGACATTACATGAATCATTCGGTCATCATCTCTTGGTGGACTTACCTCATTCAACGGCAAAGTTCCCAGAGCGAGGTGTAGAATTCGGGTAGATTCTCAGTAAAGAAGTCAATCAAACTTCAGTTTTTTGATCAATTCCAAAATACAAGCTATATGCCCATGTGGTAAAGATCTTTTGATAGGAAAGGATTTGGAAATATCCCTATAGATTACTCCCCTTTGATAGATACTTTAAAACCTTCTATAACAGAGCGAGGAAAGTCGCTCAAATTGGCTATGGTTTTCCTTTTGACTTTCTTACCCCAGGCTTTACGGAGGAGCGTGGTTGGCCGGCATTTTCTATTGAGTAGGACTTCAATGTAATATGACATGGAGTTATAAAATATGCTGCAATATATTACATTCAATTAAATAAATAACAATAAATAAGCATTTCACATGGACACATTTTTCACAAAAATACATTCAAAATATATCGTATATATCTGATATACAAATATATAAGTGATACACATTACTCAAAAAAGATTGAAAGTCGGATTTAAAGGCCTTTTCATCAATACGCAAGTGAGGGGAAACAATAGAGGAACACTCTGACAACAAACGCCCTTCTTCTCTATCCATTATCCGTTGAATAATCCTAAAACCACATCGAAGAAGATTTGTCGTCTGGGTCTTGTTTTTGGTAGAACGAAGAACTTTTGCAACATAACCAGCAAATGCGTGCGTGAAATGATCGTGCTGATCCACCCGGGTACTTTGATGGGTTTGACACCAGCTGATGACTTTACTCGGGGAACACGACAATGAAGATAGCAAATGCATTGAAGAAAATTTAGATGACTCCAACGACGACTATCCCGATAGTCATACCCCGGACTTGGCTTAGACGTGACCAGACAAAGACCTTATGTACCTACATACGAAATGTATATACCTATGCGTTTCTTTTTCTTTGATCATACCAAATCATCAACCGACCAGATGGAGATCCAAAAGATCTAAAATGAGACTTCTTTCTTTACTATTTATGTTCATCATAAATCAAAATAACTCAAAAATAGCCGTATTCAAAATAACTATTTCAACCAAAAAAATCTAAATTACCACATACAGTGCAGTAGAACCTTTGTTATTAAAGGAATTTGTTTAAGAAAAACACAAAAGAAACTATCTGCTCAATTGCTCAACCTTAAATTATACTTTGACATTATCGTTATCGTCTTCTCTGTTTGCTACATAACCATCAGGTTGTTGACAAGAAACTTTCGGTCCAAGTGGATCACCCAAACCATCTGCATCTTGGTCTCTGTAAAATAACATCACCTCACAATCTCCCGCATCTATCGTTTGGGAGATGGCAGACAAAAGGGATAATTCATCTGCTGAATCATGCCTATATTGCCAAAACATGACACCTGAAAAATGTTCCTTAGCATATTGAACTTTTTGAACGATCGTCGGAATACCATTGTAATATATCTTTTCCACATTATCAGTATAGGCATTCAGTGGATTCAACGAAATAATTTGAGCATATGTAGAAGATTTTTCTCGAGCAAAATCCCACCCATAGAAAGGCATACCTAAAATCAATTTCTTAGGTGAAACCCCTTTTGTTTTTGCCCAGAAATCATAGGAATCACCTACCATAGAAAAAGGAGAATGAGGTCCAACATTATTTAAATTCCATAGCCCTCGAAGATTGTAAACCATAACATTGATAAAATCAAAAGCATCAATGGCTTTATCAGTAACCGCAGAATGAACACTAATAGGATACATTGCTGCAGAAATCGCCTTTCCATAGGAGTGAAGAGCTCTTCGAAGTTCAAGAACAAAGGGCTCATAAAGATTTCCAACTTCATTAAAAATATTGTTCTCTAAATCTACATCAACCCCATCAAGATTGTTTTTTTGTACATATTGAGATATCTTAAATATGAATTCTGATCTCTTGTCAGAGGCCAATAACCTTTTCCAATTAGCCAAGGTAGACTCCCTTATTAGGCCTCCAGCTAAAGAAATAAATACCTTTACATCGTTTTTATGTAGATAGTCCACAGCGAATTCTAAATCGAAATTGTTTAGTCCCATCAATTCTCCCTGAGAATTGGGATTCAAAAAAGATAAGTTCAGATGGGTCATCCGTGAAAAATCTTGTTCCATCAAATAAGATCTTCCATTTCCAGAACCTGGTAGTGTCAAATAACCAACAACCTTGAATGAATTATCAGGTTCATAAATATCAGGTCCATAGTCTGCTTTGAATTCAGATTGTTTGGTTGGTTCTGGTGGAATAGGAGCCTCGGGTTTAGAACAACACACTAAAACTACCAGCAACACAAAACCAACAAAGCCCTTAAAAAAATAAAATTTATTTCGAAACCCTCTCACAAGATATACCCAAAAACCATCCCACGCTTTTATTACATCGTAAAATCAACCCTCAATGATTACAAAATTTCTTCTTTTCACCAAATAAATGCTGTCTGAACCGAATAACAAAAGGATTTCCATAAATATAATTACTTTCTGGTCTAAATTTACCGACCTTGATATGTAGTAATCAAATTTCGATTGAAGCACTATTTAATGAATAAATTCCAACTGAAGAGACTTTTGTACACTTTACAGCTATTTTCTATACATCTTGCAACCTAATCGGCTCAAAAATTTAGGGTTGATTACCACCGCATCCCTTTTGATTGCTACTGCAGGTCCATTAGGAAGATATATCGATTTATCACCTCAGATCATCATATGGTGTAGAGCCTTTATTGCAACTTTTATTTTAGGAGGATATTGCCTCTATAAGAGATACCCCCTAAAAAGAGATTTTAAAATCTATAAAACAAGCTTGCTCATCAGTGGAATCTTGATGGCAATTCATTGGGTTACCTATTTTATCGCCTTAAAGCTCAGTAATGTCGCAATCGCCATGCTTGCGGTCTTTACCTATCCTATTATGACTGTATTTTTAGAACCATTAATGTTAAAAGTGCCCTTTCAAAAAATACACCTATTGTTCGGTGGAATGATTATACTGGGTGTTTTTTTGTTGATTCCAGAATTCAATTTCAAAGATCAGATTAGCATCGGTCTTTTGATGGGATTGCTTTCTGCATTGACCTATGCTATACGAAACATCATGGTTAAATCCAAAATATCTGATATACAAGGATCTTCGGTAATGTTTTTTCAAATGGTAGTGGTCTCATTAGTTTTGATTCCTGGGCTTTTCTATTATCCCATAGATAATATTCCATCCCAAATACCTCTTCTCCTTTTTTTAGGAATTATTACAACCTCTTTGGGTCATACAATTTTTGCCAATTGTTTTAAGGCCTTCAGCACATCAACAGCTAGCATTCTCAACAGTATCCAACCTGTCTTTGGTATCCTATTAGCCCTCATTTTTCTAAATGAAATTCCGCAGTTTCGGAGTATTATAGGTGGAAGCTTAATTTTGCTTACTGTTGTACTAGAAGGCACTAGAAAGACTTCATTTATTTTCTTCCAAAAAAAATCCTCACCATCAAGCAAAATCCGTGAAACTGATATTGGATAATGTGACTAAGAGGTTTGGAAAAATTACCCCGGTCAATAAAATTTCAACCGAGCTAAATAAAGGGAAAATATATGGTTTGTTGGGAAATAATGGTTCAGGGAAAACTACCCTCTTAAAAATCCTTTCAGGTTGTTATACCAACTGGACAGGAACCATTAATTATGGTGAATTGAACTTGAAAACAGACTTAAAAAAAATTCAATACATCACTGGATATCTCGCTGAATCTAATCCTCTGTACAACCATATGTTTGTTGAAGAGTATTTACAGTATATCGGAAAATTCTATGACATCAATAAAAAAGAAATCCATCAAAAAATCAAACTATTTGGACTTGAAGAAAAAAGATATTCCAAAATTCAAATTCTCTCAAAAGGATATCGACAACGAATTGGACTGGCTGCTTGCTTTTTACACAATCCGAATTTACTGCTCCTAGACGAACCTACCAATGGACTAGATTCTGACCAATTAGAACGTTTTAAACAGATAATACTAGAATATAAAACCAATAGCATCATTGTCTTTACCAGTCATCTATCTCAAGAAGTATCTAATCTATGCGATCATTTGTTGGTCATGGAAAATGGCAAACTAACCATTGATCAAAAAGCAGAATATCAACTGATATCGCATGTCTTCCAATCTTTTTTCCACTGATTTATTCTCTATCAACACCTATCAAATCAATTAACTGATGTGTGTTCAATTGGATTGAGATGTCAGTAAATTATTTATACCCAAAGCAAGATATATCTAGCAGGTAAAAATAAAATGGATGGTATGAATACAAATCTTCTATGACCAACTATGGCGAAGATAAAAATACTTTGCTCAGAATATCTTGTTCAAAATATTTTCTATTTGGTCATATTCAATCAAAAATGCATCGTGCCCATGTTTTGAATTGATTTGGTAGTGTATCACTCTCTTTTTGAATCTCCTGATAGTCTCTACAATTTCAACATCTTCCCATAAGGTAAATAACTGATCACTATCAATTGAGATAATATGGATTGTGGAGGATATACTCTTGATGATGTCTTCTAAAGGCCGTCCATCTCTAGCAAAATCAATCGAACCCAAAAGATGATTCATCATGATATAAGCATCCAGTGAATAGCGCTGGGATAGCTTGCGGCCATGTCCCAAAAGCCAGTTTTCCACTTGATAGATTTGCTTTTCTTCATTGTATTCTCTATTGAACCTCTGCTCGATCGAAAGGGGATTTCTATAGGTCATCATAGCATGCATCCGTGCATCTACAAGCGGATCGGATGAATTTTTCAATATCCTATGCTGGATAAAAGTGTTGGCAATAATCCATCCTGATGCTTTCCAATTTGCCGCCACCGGGATGATATGCTTTGAAAAATCTGGGTATTTTGAAGCCATTTCCCAAACCAGACCTCCCCCAATGGAGCCGCCAATACTTGCGTACAACCGGGTCACTCCAAGAATCTGTAAACCCCTTTTTATCGCTTCTGCGATATCTCCTAAATGAAAGTCCTTATAATTCTTAAACGTCTGCCCCTTGATTCCATTGCCCAAAATATTAAAGGCAATAACTGCATACTTTTGAGTATTGATAGACTTATTGTCACCTACTACCCTTTTCCACCACCCAAACTTACCAGCGACATTTGAGTCGCCAGTAAGCGAATGATGGATCAATACGACAGGGGAATCTGCAATCGGCTGTCCAAAATGTTGATAATGTATCTCAATTGGACTATATACAGCCCCCGAACTCGTCCGAAACGAATCGAATTGAATGGACCGAACAGTAGACATTTAATTGTCTATAGAGTAGCAAAAGCACCTTTTAAATCGGCAATCAAATCATCTATTGACTCCAACCCTGCTGAAATTCGAACTAAATCTGGTGAAACACCAGTAGCTAGTTGAGATTCTGCTGAGAGTTGTGAATGAGTCGTGCTAGCAGGATGGATTATCAATGACTTTGAATCTCCAATATTGGCTAGTAGAGAAAATATCTTTGTATTATCAATGACTTTTTTCGCCCCTTCTTCACCTGATTTTAATCCAAATGTCAAAATACCACTCTTCCCTTTTGGCAGATATTTATCCGCCAGCTTTTTGTACTTGGATGATTTAAGACCTGGATAATTTACCCATGCCACCTCCTTTTGCTTTTGAAGCCATTTGGCCAAAGCAAGTGCATTTTCAGAATGCCTTTGAATTCGGGCATCTAAAGTTTCAAGTCCTTGTATGGCTAAAAAAGAGTTAAATGGTGCTGGTGCCGCACCGAGATCTCGCAACCCTTCAACTCGGATTCGAACAATGAAAGCCGCCTCACCAAGGGCCTCATGATATTTCAGCCCATGATAGCTTGGAGATGGTTCGGTAAACTCGGGAAACAATCCATTCCCCCAGTCAAAAGTACCAGCATCAATAATCGCCCCTCCAATGATCGTTCCATTACCTGCAATATATTTTGTCAACGAATGAATCACGATGTTGGCACCGTGCTCAATTGGATTTAATAATGCCGGAGTAGCAACGGTATTGTCTACAATGAATGGAACTTTTGCTGCTTTGGCTTTTTTTGAAATGGATTTCAAATCCAGAACATCCAGTTTTGGATTACCAAGTGCTTCGGCAAAAAAAGCACGGGTATTCGGTTTTACAGCTTTGGTAAAGTTTTCCGTATCATCCGGATCGACAAACGTTGTAGTAATCCCTAATCTTGGTAGGGTATTGCTCAATAGGTTGTATGTCCCACCATAGAGAGAATTGGAAGACACAATGTGGTCTCCTGTTTTCAACAAAATCAACAATGCTGTTGATAGTGCAGAAGTTCCTGAAGCTGTAGCTACTGCAGCTATGCCTCCCTCAACGGCAGCCAAACGCTGTTCCAGAACATCGTTTGTCGGGTTGTTTAATCGAGTATAGATATATCCCAACTCGGCAAGCGCAAACAGATTGGCAGCATGTTCCGCATTTTTGAAAACATACGAAGAAGTCTGATAGATTGGCACTGCCCTGGTGCCTTGGGTAACAGTAGTGTCATGCCCAGCATGAAGGGCATTTGTTTGTAATTTTTTACTCATTTTGATGATTTTTTAAAATTTTGGTTTTTGATTAAAATAATTGGTTTTTGATCAGTTGAACATGATCGAGTTTTTCCCAGGTGAAAAGATCTACTTCTATAGTCTTTTGATTACCTGAAATATCAGTGAATGTTTTATGTTTTTTCTGGGGCGGGCGCCCCATATGACCAAATACCGCAGTTTCGGAATAGATGGGGTTTTTGAGCTTAAAATCTCTACAAATATCCTCAACAGAAAGTTTGAATATTTCCTTAATTACCCCCGCTAAGGACCCATCTGTCATATTTTTATTTATTAATTCTGGATTCATGGTTTGGTATGTATTGACATGAACTGATGAAGGCTCGGGTTTTCCAATGATATAACTGAGTTGAACTTGTACCCTTTCGGCAACTCCTGCAGCAACGAGGTTCTTAGCAATATATCTAGCCAGATAAGCTCCAGATCTATCAACCTTACTTGCATCTTTACCACTGAAAGCTCCTCCACCATGAGAACCCCTTCCTCCATAGGTATCAACAATTATTTTTCTTCCGGTCAATCCGGCATCAGAAATCGGTCCCCCCTCCGTAAAGCTGTCTGTCGGATTTATATGATAAACTATATTCTGATCAAAGAGCTTTGAAATATTCGGTGCAACCTTTTCTATAATCTTGGGGAATAAAATTTTTTCTAGATCTCTCCTTATTTGAGTTGTTGAAATTCCTTTTTCATGAAGACAAGAAACAACGATGTTGTTTATTCGAATGGGTTCATGATTCCGATTGAATTCAATAGTCACCTGAGATTTTGCATCAGGACCTAAGTAAGGAAGCACACCAATGATAGTCAATTGATTTAATTCATATAGAATTTCATTGGCAATGTATATGCACAAAGGCATCAAACTTCGGGTTTGATTTGTTGCATATCCAAACATTATACCTTGATCGCCTGCCACCAACTTATCCCTCTGGATGTAATCTAACTCTGGGGCCTGGGGTCGAATGAAATTGTATATCTTCAACTTATCATAGGTAAACCCTCCAAATTTATTTTCATCCACATACCCTATTTGCTTTATTTTATCTCGAACAATTCCTACGATATCATCAAGCCTTAGCTGGTGCTTGGATTTGACTTCACCAGCCAATACAACATTTCGATCAACCAAGAGAGATTCTATAGCAACCTTACTGTCAGCATCAAATGCTAAATAAGAGTCTAGCAACGTATCACTGATCTGATCAGCCATTTTATCAGGATGTCCAGCTGCTACTGACTCAGAAGTAAATAAATAAGCCATTTTTTATTGCTCTAACTTCAGGTTGAAGGATATTGAAATATGTTAAAGCAACACTGCTTTAGCATTTTTTTTTAGAGGTTGCAATCAGTCAAATCCTTCCTCTGAATCGTGGGCGAATATAATCAATTATTTTAAAAACCAATCAACACAAAAAATATTTTAACAAAATTTATGATTATTCTAGTTCTTTGGTTTGTTCCTTTGATAAACTATACGTTAAATCTTGATGTTGCTCTTGAGAATTGGGTTTCTCATCAGTGTATTCATCATTTGAGGGTTGGGCTAAAATTGGTGCCAATACAAGTCCAATAAGGCAAGTTAATTTGATTAAAATATTCATTGATGGACCTGAAGTGTCTTTAAAGGGATCTCCCACAGTGTCACCAATGACTGCCGCTTTATGAGAATCAGAACCTTTATAATAGGTCTGACCATTTATTTCGATTCCCGATTCAAAAGATTTCTTTGCATTATCCCAAGCACCGCCGGCATTATTTTGAAAAATAGCCCATAGTACTCCAGATACAGTTACTCCAGCCATATAGCTACCTAAGGCTTCTGCTCCCATAGTAAATCCGACGATCGCGGGAGTCAATATCGTAATCAACCCGGGCATTATCATCTCTCTAAGAGCTGCTTTTGTTGAAATTTCAACACATTTGTCATACTGTGGCTCTGCTTTTCCCTCCATAATTCCGGCAATTTCTCGAAATTGTCTTCGAACTTCTTCGACCATTTGCATTGCAGCTCTTCCTACGGCTTTCATTGCTAATGCAGAAAAAACCACAGGAATCATTGCCCCCAAAAAGAGGGCAGCTAAAACTTTTGCTTTGAAAATATTAATACCATCAATACCAGTGAAGGTTACATATGCAGCAAATAAAGCTAACGCTGTCAATGCCGCTGATGCAATGGCAAATCCTTTACCGATAGCTGCAGTTGAATTTCCAACCGAATCTAGAACATCTGTTTTCTCTCGGACCTCTTTGGGCAAATCAGCCATTTCGGCAATCCCTCCTGCATTATCTGCTATAGGTCCAAATGCATCAATGGCCAATTGCATGGCCGTTGTAGCCATCATTGCAGAAGCTGAGATAGCCACTCCATAAAAACCAGCTAGCTCATAGGATACCCAAATTGCACCTGCAAAAAGGATGACGGAACTAAAAGTAGAAATCATTCCAGTAGAAAGACCGGCAATTATATTGGTTGCCGCGCCTGTAGATGAATTCTTAGCTATGTAATTAACAGGTTTTTTTCCAAGAGAAGTATAGTATTCGGTAAATAAAGAAATCCCATAGCCAACTCCTAGACCAACAAGAGTCGCCCAAAAAATATTTATGCTGGGGATTTCTCTTGACTCAGCATCAAAAAAAGTAATCCCAGGTAAGATATCTGGAAGCATCCAATCAATCAAAAAATAACCAGCAACTGCGGTCAATATTATGGCTGTATTGTTCCCCCAGTTTAGTGCTCTCTGGACTTTAGCTTCTGAAGCTGCTTCCGATGAGATACGCACTAATAGGGTACCAACAATTGAAGTGATGATTCCGGTTCCTGCAATCACTAGGGGTAAAATAATAGGCCCCATTCCATTGAAAGCATCGTCAAATTGACTACCTAAAGCCAAAGACATATCTTTAATCAAATAGTTACCGAGTACCATGGCAGCTAGTACTGTGGCCACATAACTTCCAAATAAATCTGCTCCCATTCCAGCAACATCCCCTACATTGTCTCCCACATTATCTGCTATCGTAGCGGGATTACGGGGGTCATCCTCCGGAATTCCAGCTTCTACTTTTCCCACTAAATCTGCTCCGACATCGGCTGCCTTAGTATAGATACCCCCACCTACTCGAGCAAATAAAGCTATTGATTCTGCCCCTAGGGAAAATCCGGCAACTGATTCCAATACGACGGTCATTTGTGTATAAAAACTTCCTTGCCCGGTCATCAAAATCTCGATGAACAAAAGCAGAAAAAGAGATAAGCCTAGTACTGCAAGTCCCGCTACACCTAGACCCATAACGGTTCCTCCTCCAAAAGATATATTGAGTGCTTTTGCGAGACTTGATTTAGCTGCTTGGGCTGTTCTGGTATTGGCTTTTGTGGCAATCCTCATTCCGATATTTCCAGCAAATCCAGAGAACACTGCCCCAACTATGAAAGCCGGAATAATCAATATGCTGGTTGTGTCAACCGAACGGGCAATAAAAAAAAGACCTATAGAAGCGAGAATGACAAAAACCAACAACAGCCTGTATTCTGCTCTTAAAAAGGCTAGAGCCCCCTTTCTGATATTTTTAGAAATAACTTGCATTTTGGCGCTGCCAGGGTCTGTCTTGAGAACCTTTATAGATCTAAAAATCATATAAATCAAACCAATCAAAGAAAGAAGGATCGGCAAATAGATAACATCGGGATGCATTAAGGTAAAATTTAGGTGTGTAAAAATACCAATTTAGCCCCTCATATTGATTAGGCATCAAATTTTGATTAGTCCTTAGTTTATTTAAGGGAATTATACCAGTCTAATGTTAAATATACCACACTTGATAAGCATTGCCGGGAACATCACAATAGTGTGCTGATTGTTTCAAGAAAATCTCATCATAAAAAAGATAAAGAAGTACAAAAAAGTTTAAAGAAGATTTTCCGGATAAACTGCGTAAAATTAAAAGCGGTATAGCTAAGAATAAAAATAAGTTTGATTCCTTCAATCTTTATTTTCAAGATGAATCTCGTTTTGGATTAGTGACCAAACAAAAGCGGGTGTTGGTTTCCAAAGGTGTCAAGCCTATTGGTAAGCATCAGCATAGTTATCAATCGCTTTGGTTATGGGGATGCTTTTCACCTATCACAGGGAATAGCTTCTATCGGGAAACATCATCAGTGTCTAATGATCTTTTCGAGGGTTTTCTGAATGATTTGAGCAAACAAAATCCGAAAGAACTTAAAATCCTGATTATAGACAACCGCATAGCGCTAGGCGTTCCATCTAAGTAAAATAATTAAAGGGAATTATATGCTTTTGTAACCATTGATATTAAGTGTTGATGAGGCATCTCGTGTGTGGGAAAAATATCAAAACAAAGCAGAGAAGTACATTTGGATAATGATTTAGTTTTTCCTGATTATGTATTTGATGATTTAGTTGAATTCCATGCTCATTAAACCCGACATTCGCACTTTTTTGAGTAATTCATATCACTTAAACGCCTGTATTTCAGTCATATAGATGATATATTTTGAATTTATTTTGTGAAAATGTGTCCATGTGACATATTTATTTTTTGCTGTTTATTTATTTGACCCGAATAATTCATACTAAAGGCTTATAATTGGATTTATTTTATTATCTTACAGCCGTTTATATGCATTTAGACGCGTTTTTTAATCCATAAAAATTATTGACTTATGAACTCTATATTTTATCAAGGGAATCAGGTGATTTCTGGTGATTTTAAAGGAGAAAGAACCACTTCGGATGGATCGGTTATCCTTCTTGAAAAGATCGAAAGAAAGACTAGATGTATCCTTCGTTATTGTAATAGGCTTTTTGATAGACCTAAGCAGTGTTTGGTGAAGTATTCCATATATACATTGTTGAAATATCGGGTTTATACTGTTTTGTTGGGCTATGAGGATTGTAATGATGTTGAGCATTTGAAAGATGATCCTGCACTTGGACAGATATTTGGAGGTACATTACCTTCACAACCTACTCTGAATCGCTTTGAAAATAGTGTGGGTAGGAGTGAAATTTGGTCTTTATCTGAACAGATGATAGAGGAGTATATCACAACGCTTAAAGACCGAGAAGAGATGATCATTGATGTGGACTCCACTGATGATAAGACCCATGGGAGTCAAGAGTTTTCTTTGTTCAATGGATTCTACGACCATACGATATATAATCAGTTGTTTTTCCACGATGGACAAACAGGTCAAATCATTTTGCCTGTTCTTCGTCCTGGCAATGTGCACACCAGTAAATGGGCGGTGAATATACCGGAGCGTATGATGGATAAGATCAGAGAGGTGTATCCCCAGATAAGGATAAAAGTTCGAGCTGATGCGGGATATAGTAGCCCTGAGGTCTATACAATGTTAAGAAAGAAGAAGGTAGACTATTGTATTGGTATTCCCAGTA
>MPMN01000057.1 GCA_002238525.1 Flavobacteriaceae bacterium bin25 | reverse complement strand
ATAGAGGTATCTATTGGCACCGGACATTTCGTTTAATAGTCGATAATCTCTTTTATCACCACTTAAACGACATCTAAAATTAACAATTGTCCTAACAGACATTATAGTACACGCCTTTTTAAAAATATTATTACTCTCTTTTAAAAATCTTGATACAAAAATAGTTAAAAGAAATGACTTTTTTATTTATTTTCTAAAATATATAGTTAAACCTTTTTGTTTCATTCCACAACAAAGTGATTAGAGCCAAAAAGATTAATTTATTGGCGTGAGAATAAAGGATTAACAAAACCTAACCAATTTTTCAACCCACCATACAAATCTAAGCCCTTGATTTAGTTAGTGCAAAATACCTCCAAGATTTCAGCATTGTAATAATTCCGAGTCAATTTTCATTTCAAAGAAAAATACGTATGACTTTTTTGTTAATTTAGTTGTTTTGTACTCGAAAACTTTTTAAACCATTAGACAGATAAGAATCAAAGGAAAGTATATTCTATACTTCTGGTCATTTGTTGTTCCCCTCTCAATTATCTTGGGATACAAGTTTTTAGTTCAGATACTACCTGCTAATTCTAGTCCCAGCGAGCAGTCCTTGGTTTCTATATCCCAAGTAATACCCCAAAAGGTCAGTTACAATTTTGATGTAAAACCGATTTTATCCGATAAATGTTTTGCTTGTCACGGGCCCGATGCCAATACAAGAGAGGCTGATCTTCGTTTGGATACCCATGATGGTTTGTTTAACACCCTAATTCAATCTCCTGATAAAAAGGCAGTAGTTCCATCGGAACCCGATAAAAGCGAGATCATTCAAAAAATATTTTCTGATGATCCTAAAATTCAAATGCCCCCAATGGATTCTAACCTCAGTTTGACCCAAATAGAAAAAGAGATAATTTATCAATGGATTGAGCAAGGGGCTCCCTTTAGTGAACATTGGGCCTATATTTCTCCGGTAAAGCCTAAAATTGGAAAGCCTCATTTTCCCCATTGGGAGGAAAATCCCATAGATTGGTATATTGGAAGAAAGATTCACCAACGCCGGTGGTCTCCCTCAAGATTAGCAGATAAAGAAACGCTTTTGAGGAGAGTATATTTTGATTTGACTGGACTCCCACCAACTATTGAGGCCATAGATGCCTTTTTGGCAGATGATTCAGATGATGCTTACTTAAAAGTTGTAGATAATCTATTGGAATCACCAGAATATGGAGAAAGAATGGCATCTATATGGTTGGATATCTCTCGCTATGCCGATACCCACGGGTATCAAGATGATTTGGAACGTTTTATGTGGCCATGGAGAGATTGGGTAATTCATGCATATAACGAGAACCTTCCCTATGACCAGTTTATTACTTGGCAGCTTGCAGGGGATTTATTACCCAATCCTACCAAAGAACAGATTTTGGCTACAGGATTTAATAGAAACCATAGTATCACTCAAGAAGGAGGTGTGATACCAGAAGAATATAGAGTCGAATATGTTGCCGATAGAGCCAATACCACAGCACGCTCCCTATTAGGTATTACCCTGGAATGTGCCCGATGTCATGACCACAAATATGATGCAATTTCACAAGAAGAATTTTATGGTTTTTTTGGGTTTTTTAATAAGGTTGATGAAAAAGGGCTGATTGATTATGGGGAATTCCCAAAACCCCGAATTCCTATCAATAAGGAAATTGCCACTCAAGATTTTCCTTTCATTCATTTTCCGGATTCCATCGGAGAGTTTTATCTGATGGTCATGGAAGATTCTCCGGGAATCAGACAAACCCATATTTTGGATCGTGGCCAGTATGATGCTCCGACAAAGGTGGTTGCTCCCAAAACCCCTGAGGCGATATTGCCGTTTACCGATGAATTTCAAAACAATAGATTAGGGTTGGCAAATTGGTTGTTCAATGATGAAAATCCTTTGACCGCTCGTGTAACGGTCAACCGGCTTTGGCAACAATTTTTTGGAAGAGGCCTCGTAGCTACTCCAGATGACTTTGGAAATCAAGGTGCTAACCCAACGCATCCCGATCTTTTGGATTATCTGGCATACACTTTTCAGTTTGAAGACCAGTGGGATACCAAAAATTTTATCAAACGGATTGTTCTTTCGGCTACCTATAGACAATCAAGCAGTATTGTTCAAGAACATAAAATTATTGACCCTCAAAATACCTATCTGACTTATTTCCCAAGGTATCGCTTATCTGCAGAAATGATTAGGGATAATGCATTAGCTACTAGTGGGTTGCTGGTCAGTAAAATTGGTGGCCCCAGTGTTAAACCACCCCAGCCCGAGGGCTTGTGGAAAGAAAAAGGAGGTAATGGATTGGTGGAATATATCCCCGATGGGGGCCAAGCAAAATACCGAAGAAGTCTGTACACGTTTTGGAAAAGGACGGTGCCTCCTCCAAATATGCTCATTTTCGATGCGGCGTATAGAGATTTTTGTACTGTTGAAAGACAAAAAACTTCCACACCACTACAGTCACTAGTACTGATGAATGATCCACAGTTTACCCAACCTGCCGAGTATTTAGTGGACTCTTATGACCATGTCATTCAAAACGGTTCCTTGAATGAACTATTGACTTTGTTATACAGAAGTATTACCTGCAGAAAACCCGATTTTGAAGAATTGCAACATTTGATTGAGTTTTACAACTCAACTTTGAAATTGGATAGTCTGGAAACTGAGATTCTGGAAACCAAAATGGAAATTAATTCTAAACTCAATCGTTCTGCACTGATTGAAGTTGCTCGACTGATTTACAATCTTGACATAACTACCCAAAAGAGTTAACTGTGGACCCTCTGTCAACATATTTTCAAAACAATAACCGTAGGGAATTTCTTAAAAAAATGGGATTCGGTATTGGTGGATTAGCACTCGGGTATCTGCTGGATCCACTGGATTTCGGAAAAGAACGCTCATCGGTTGTTGATATGCTTCAAAAAGGTTCGTTGTCCTTACCTCATTTTGCCCCAAAAGCCAAGCGGATAATCTATCTCTTCCAGAGTGGAGGTCCTTCTCAATTGGATTTATTTGATTACAAACCGATGTTGAACCAAAATAGAGGAATGGATTTGCCGGAATCTGTAAGAATGGGACAGAGATTGACCGGAATGACTTCCGGGCAACAAAATTTTCCCCTCACTGGAAGTATTTATGAATTTGCTCAATATGGTGAATCACGTGCTTGGCTTAGCGAACTCTTGCCCTATATAGGCAAAATTTCGGATGAATTATGTTTTGTCAAATCGATGCACACCGATGCGATCAATCACGATCCGGCCATTACCTTTTTCCAAACTGGATCCCAATTACCAGGAAGACCAAGCTTTGGTTCATGGATGAGTTATGGTTTGGGGAGCTTAAATAATGATTTGCCTTCTTTTATTGTGATGCTCTCTAAAGGAACAGGAAGAGCAGTTGCCCAACCTCTATATTCCAGATTATGGGGCAACGGATTTTTAAGTTCGCTACATCAAGGTGTCCAATTTAGGGCTGGAAAAGACCCCGTGTTATATCTAAAAAATCCAGATGGCGTTTCTAAATTGGAAAGAAGGCATATGCTTGACTATTTAGCTAAAATCAATCACCAACACGCCGATGAGTTTGGCGATGAGCAGATTCTCGATCGAATAGCACAATACGAAATGGCATTTAGAATGCAAACTTCAGTACCTGAGGTGATGGATATTAAGAATGAGCCCGATTCAGTACTGCAGATGTACGGGCCAGATTCTTTAAAGCCAAGTACTTACGCTTCAAATTGTATCTTAGCTCGCAGACTCATCGAAAAAGATGTTCGTTTTGTGCAGCTGTATCATGTTGGATGGGATCAACACGAAAATTTACCAGCCGAAGTAAAGCGTCAAGCAAAAGATGTTGACCAACCAACAGCAGCTCTTATATTAGACCTGAAACAAAGAGGTCTTCTTGAGGATACGCTAGTTATCTGGGGTGGTGAATTTGGTCGTACCAATTATAGTCAAGGAATACTCACAGATATAGATTATGGTCGAGATCATCATCCAAGATGCTTTACCATTTTTATGGCAGGCGGGGGAATCAAACCAGGAATCACCTATGGACAAACAGATGATCTAGGATATAATATTGCCGAAAATCCAATGCATGTTCACGATTTACAAGCTACCATACTTCATTTATTTGGGATTGATCATCAGCAGATGACCTACAAATATCAAGGAAGAAGATTCCGTTTAACTGATGTGCATGGTAATGTACACCAAAAAATATTGGCATAACGATTTTCCTCAATATATTGATAATGTGTTATTAATGAGACTAAAGGGTCGTTTTGATGCTCGTTTCACGAATTAACCTCAGTAAAACAAGATAGTTGGGATTCGATCATTGGCTAGGGTTTTTCGGGAAGTTCCATCCTATGGTCCTTCATTTGCCCATAGGGGTGTTTCTATTTACTTTCCTCCTGGTTCTCGTGTCCCTAAAATCGCCCAAGAGTTATTCAAGGGTAATCAACCTAGGTCTTGGGTTTAGTTTTTATTCAGCAGTCATAGCCTCCATTCTAGGTTACCTATTATACCTCTCAGGGGATTATTCAATAGATGCCCAAGTGCATTTATGGACTTCGATAGTGACAACCCTATTCATGGGCTTGTCGTATTATTTATTTAGACAAGGAGTTTCCAATAGATTATTTAGAATAGTGTTCACTATTTCGGTTACATCTCTGTTTGTTTCTAGTCATTTCGGAGCCCAGCTGACTCATGGCAAAGGATACTTAAAATTTCCGTCACCTGATTTGGAAGCTACTTTTACATCTGACAGCATTGATATCTATAGCCAGGTGGTTGCACCAATTATGGATAAAAAATGTATCAGTTGTCATGGGATGAATAAACGTAAAGGAGGATTGCTATTGAGTTCTGCCGAGGGGATTTCCGCTGGGGGAGAAAATGGTCCATTGTTTGACTTTTCTGATTTATCAGAAAGTAGATTGTTGTACCACCTTGAACTTCCCATTGAACATGAATTGAGAATGCCACCAAAAAGTAGAACTCAATTGACACAAGTTGAGCTAGACTTGATAAGGAATTGGGTGTTGGAGGGAGCAACGACCAAAGTCTTGACTGCTTACAGTCAATTAGTCCCTCAGATGAAAGATCTTTTGAATCAATTTTTTCCGCCCAAACTAAAAGAAGTCGCTCCGCCAAACTCTAAGGATTTAGAAAGGATTTTGGCACAAAATTTCAGAGTGGATATCTTTTCTGCTAATCATAACTATATTTCAATAAAATACTTGGGAGATACCCTAACAAAGGTTGAGTTCGAAGCATTGTATAAATTACGCAAAAATATCATTGACTTGGATTTACGATCTGTATTTGTCGAACCTTACTTCTTTGAAAAATTCAAAGGATTTAGGGCTTTGGATAGGCTGAGGTTGGACAATTCTAACATAACAGACAAGGAATTGTCTTATGTAAATGACTTACCTATCGAAATGCTCAGTCTCACAAACACTCAGATTACTCAGGGAGGTCTTGAAGGGATTCTTGAAAATAACCATCTAAAAAAAGTGTTTCTGTGGAACACCTCAATACCATTAGACGAACAACAAAATCTAAAAGAACAAAGCAGTATTGTACTGGATTTTGGGACTGGTTTAGACTTTGCTGGAAAGCAACGAGTAGAATTGCCCATGATGGTTGGACAGCAAACCTTATTTGTAGATAGTCTGGCAGTTGCATTTCATAAACCTATTGAAAGCATGGTATTTCGATATACGTTCAATGAGCAAGAACCCGATAGTTTATCTGAAATTATCAACGATAGTGTATGGGTTAGGAGTACCAGCAATTTAAAGGTCAAAAGTTTCGTTGATGGATGGTTGCCAAGTGAAACCAGGGAAATCAGTTTTCGGAAGGTGGCAAATTTAATTGAGGAGTATGACTTAGAGTCAATTCCTGCAGGAAATTATGCGGGAGAATCTAAGTTATTTGATCTTGAATTAGGAACCACCAATTTTTCTGATGGACACTGGATTGGACACAATGGAACTGATTTGTCGGTTCTCTTTGATCTACCCGAAAATCCTAAATTTACACGTCTCACTGTGAGTTCACTCAGGAGTTATGGAGGTTGGATACTTTTCCCCAAAAGCATAAAAATATATGGTATTGCTAATGGTAATTCAAATCTTCTGACTCAATTAACCATAGGTGAAGCCAACAAAGCATTTTCAGGTAGTCAAATCCAACAGTTTGACTTAGAATTTAATCCCGAGAGTTCTGAACAATTGAGAGTGGAGGTTGAAAACCAAGGAGTATTACCTTCTTGGCATGTTAGTGCAGGACAACCTAGTTGGTTATTTGTTGATGAGGTGTTTTTATGGTAGTCAATTATCTTCATTGTATAGTTCAACAAAATAAAATTTGGACTACACAAATTTAAAGTAGCCGATGGAAAATCCTATTTTTATAGGCGTGGTAAAATTCTTTACCTATATGCTTTGGATAATCACTTTGTCACTTTTTTTCTTATCAATTATTCATTGTACAAACCATAAGAAATCGAATGAGTATAATTTCGAACTTCTCTCGTCATATCGTACCGGAATTGATTTTACTAATAGTTTGACTGATACCGAAGCGTTCAATATCTATACTTATCGTAATTATTACAACGGAGGTGGTGTTGCCATTGGAGATATCAACAATGATGGTCTGTCTGATATTTATTTTACTTCCAATCAACAAGACAATAAGCTCTATCTAAATCTAGGAGATTTTAAATTTGAGGATATTACTCAATCAGCCGGTATAGAGGGAAAACGATTTTGGTCTACAGGCGTATCAATGGTGGATATTAACCACGATGGTTTTTTGGATATCTATGTCTGTAATTCCGGCAGGGTTGATGGAGGAAAGAAAGAAAATGAGCTCTTTATCAACCAGGGAGATTTGACTTTTATTGAATCTGCAAAAGCATACGGACTAGATGACCGAGGATTTTCCACTCATGCAGCTTTTTTTGATTATGACAAGGATGGTGATTTGGATGTCTATTTACTCAACAATTCTTATCAAGCCATAGGTAGCTTTGATCTTAGGAGAAATCAAAGGCCAATAAGAGATTCTCTCGGTGGAGACAAGCTGTTGCAAAACAACGGCGGAAAATTTATCGACGTTAGTGAACAAGCGGGAATATATGGAAGTGTCATCGGTTTTGGATTAGGGGTGACGGTATCTGATTTCAATAACGATCAATGGGATGATATTTTTGTTGCTAATGATTTTTTCGAACGAGATTATTTATATCTAAACAATCAAGATGGAACTTTTAGAGAAGTCCTGACAGATCAAATGAAATCTATAACAGGGGCTTCAATGGGAGCCGATGCTGCCGATTTGGATCACGATGGGGATATGGATTTATTTGTTACTGAAATGCTACCGGCCCAATACGAACGCCTAAAATCAGTGACCACTTTCGAAGACTGGAATAAATATCAATATAATGTGTCTAATGGCTATCACCATCAGTTTACTCGAAATATGCTCTACAGAAACAACTCCACCAATAGTTTTAGTGAGCTGGGTCGGTTCTCCGGAGTAGAAGCAACAGATTGGTCTTGGGGGGCATTATTTTTTGATATGAATAATGATGGATTTAATGATTTATTCATAGCTAATGGGATATATAGAGATTTGACTAACCAGGATTATTTGCAGTATATATCAAACGAACAAGCATCCGATCCTATAAAGGCATTTGAAGAAGTTAATTTTAAGGAATTAGTTGATTTAATACCTTCCAACAAAGTACCCAACCATGCTTTTTTGAACAATGGGAATTTCAGGTTCCAATCCTGGCCTGAATCAGGATTAGAAATGCCAAGTTTTTCAAATGGTTCTGCATACGGCGATTTAGACAATGATGGAGATTTAGATTTGGTGGTCAGCAATGTCAATATGGAGTCGTTCGTTTTTGAAAATAAAACAGATCGACTTAGCAATAATTTTTTGCAGGTTCAGCTTATTGGTAAAGGGAAAAATACACAAGCAATCGGAACCAAAATTGAAGTTATCACACCCGGGAGATCTCATTTTAAAGAACAACAGCTGGCTCGGGGATTTCAGTCAAGCATTGATCCGGTCATTCATTTTGGTTTGGGAAATATTTCAGAGGTTGATTTAAAGGTATTGTGGCCTTCGGGTCAGATTAGTCATCTAAAGAATATCAGTACAAATCAGCGTATCACCATCTCACAAGTCGATCAAGAGAAGTTCTCCAGTAATTTTATATCTGAAAAGGGGAGTGATATAAAGGATGAAGTTCAATTTAAATACCAAGGTGTCTTGGCAGGATACATTCATCAAGAGAGAAATTTTGTTGATTTTCATAGACAGAGGCTGGCATTTCATAAAAGCAGTACAGAAGGGCCTGATGGAGTAACTGGAGACCTTAATGGTGATGGTCATTTAGATTTGATTATTCCGGGTCCAAAAGGTGAGTCTACTGTGGTTTTTTTTGGTAGTAAAAAGGGATTAAGTAAATCTCCCCAGACAGATGTTTTCGAACAGATAAAGGAATCTGAACATATTCAAGCGCTACTTTTTGATGCCGATAGAGATGGTGATTTAGATTTGTATTTGGCTTCGGGAGGTGTTGAAGTTTCGCGATTTTCAGATGATTTGTATGACCATTTGTTGTTTAATGATGGTAATGGATTTTTTTATTTAGGAAACCAGAAATTTCCAAATGAAGAGGAAAGAATCAGTACCGGTGCAGTTGAGGTAGCCGATGTCAATTCCGACGGAAATTTGGATCTATTTGTTGGAGAAAGAATAGTATTGGGTAACCAATTACCTACCGGTGGAGACGGATACATACTCATCGGTGATGGAGAGGGTAATTTTGAAGACAACACAGACCAAATTGCTCCTAGTTTTAAGAATCTAGGAATGATAACCGATGCTGTACTTCATGACTGGGATGCTGATGGAGATCAGGATCTTATGGTTACTGGTCATTATATGGGTATTGAACTGTTTGAAAACAAATTGGGTCAGTTTATTCATCTTTCAAATAATTCGCTATCTGAATTAAAGGGCTGGTGGAATAGACTGGAGATTATGGATTTAAACGGTGATGGTAAGATGGAAGTTGTTGGGTTAAATCATGGTCTTAATTCTCGATTCAAAGCAAGTAAACAAAAGCCATTAAAGTTGTATTTAAATGATTTTGATCATAATGGAAGTCCCGAGGGGATTTTGACCTTCACTGCTGATGATGGACGTGATTTACCTTTTGCTCTTCGTCATGATTTAATCAGTCAATTAAAAATGCTCGCTAACCGCTTTCCTAGTTATGAATCATTTAAAGAAGCTAGTATTGAAGAATTGTTTACTTCAGAAGAACTTCAAGCGGCTAGCGTTTATTCTATAAATACATTAGAAAGTTATTTAATTCAACACGTAGATGGATTTGAATTTAATACCACACCTCTACCGGTTGAAGCTCAATTGAGTCCTATGTTTGCTGTTGCTTTTAACGATTGGGATTCCGATGGCGACCAGGATTTACTCTTGGGCGGGAATCTTTACGGAGCCAAGCCCGAAGTGGGTATTTATGATTCGAGTTATGGGGTTTATTTTCGGTATGATAATGGAAAATTACTGAATAGCCGAGACAATGATGGTTTTCACCTCGAGGGTGAAATAAGAGATATAGAATTGATAGATAATCAGATTTATGTGATGAGATCAAACGACTCCGTAGCAGTATTTACATATGTTCCATAAATTTTAGGATGATAGAACCCTGGTGTTTTTTGTTCGCTAAATTCTTGCTTGTTTTTGGTTTGTATCATTACTATAGTACAAATTCTATTTAATTACTATAAGATAATTGAATTAGTATTAAAATATAGATTGCATAATCAATTTATGTGTATGTTGGGAGCATTGATTTTTAATATTCTTGAGTGATGAAGCTAATTTGTGTCCCTTTTTTTGTGGTGTCTCTGGTTTTGGTCTTTCATAGTTGCCAAAAAGAACAAAGTGAACTTCAAAATCCTTACTTTCCTTTTAAGGTGTTGGGAGGCGCTGAAACGGGTATTGATTTTAACAATACTCTTGAGTATAAAGATGATTTAAATATTATTGAATATCTCTACTACTATAATGGGGGAGGTGTGGCTGTTGGAGATATTGATGGTGATGGTTTAGAAGACCTTTATTTTTCTTCCAACCAGGGTCGTGATAGGCTCTTTAAAAATCAGGGTTCATTAGACTTTATTGATATTACTGAACAAGCGAATTTAGATCAAAGCACTTCTTGGTCTACCGGGGTAACTATGGAGGATATCAATGGGGACGGGCTATTGGACATTTATGTTTGTAAAGTTGGAAATTACAATTCTTTGCGGGCTCACAATTTGGTGTATATCAATCAAGGAAATGGGACATTTTTAGAAATGTCTAAGGGGTTGGGTTTAGATTTTTCGGGTTTTTCAACCCAGGCAGCTTTCTTAGATTATGATCTTGATGGAGATATGGATATGTATCTATTAAACCACAATGTTCACAGTATAAACAGTTATGGGTCCATTGATAAGAGATATGAAGTTGATTCTTTAGCGGGGGACCGATTTTATGAAAACCAAATGAACGAAACGGGGAAATTTGTCGACAAAACTCTTGACACAGGGATATATTCAAGTCCATTGGGATATGGTCTAGCATTGGGTATCGCCGATATCAATGATGACGGATGGCCTGATATTTATGTAGGTAATGATTTTCATGAGAACGACTATATCTATCTAAACAATCAAGACGGGACATTTACTGAATCTCTTCATTCTTTGATTACCCACACTTCTCGTTTTACAATGGGGATTGACATAGCCGATTTAGATGGAGATAACAAAGATGATATCTACACTACTGATATGATGCCATATGATGCAGAGATATTTCTAAAATCAGCAGGTGAAGATTCTGATAATTTATCGAGAATCAAAGCTAACTATGGCTTTGCCCCACAATTTGCTCGAAATACCTTACAGATAAAGAACGAATTTGGTTGGTATGATGAAATGGCTCTTTTAACTGACACATATGCAACGGATTGGAGTTGGGGTGTTTTATTGTATGATTTTGATAATGATCAATTAAATGACATATTTATTTCGAATGGGATAGCAAAACGGCCTAATAATTTGGATTACATCAATTTTATTAGCAACATTGATTTTTCAGTTTATCAAGAGACCCAGGAGCGAGAAACAGAGCAATCGATTATTGACCAAATGCCTGAGGTAAAAATTCCAAACTTTTTATTCAAGAACAAAGGCAATTTATCTTTTTCAGAGCATCAGTATTCCAGAATTGGCACATCGGGGTATTCAACTGGAGCAGCAGTGGGGGATTTAGATTTAGATGGGGATTTGGATTTGGTTTTAAATAATATTGATCAAGAGGCTCAAATTCTTGAAAATTTAAATGAAAATTCTAATTCACTACTAATACACCTGGAGGGGACTGCTCTGCGCCCCAATGTCTTGGGTTCAAAAGTGACGGTGTATCTAAAAGGAAAACCATATACTCAAGAGATGCGTACAGTTCGAGGATTTCAGTCGAGTTCAACTCGAAGGGTTCATTTTGGTTTGGGAAATCATCAACGAGTGGATTCACTTAGAATAGTTTGGCCTGGCAACTATATTCAGAAAATAGATCAAGCTCTTTATGGGATGGTTTCAATCCAAAGGGCCGATGGACTCGGCAGGGTTGATGCCGGCTCACCGGTTGATATTTCCTATACTATCTCTGAATTACCTTTTATTCATATTGAAGATCCATATTATGATGAGAGTTATGAAACGTTAGTTCCTGAGCGGCTTTCTAGAGAAGGTCCTGCTGTGGTTCATCAGGATTTAAACGGAGATGGAGTAAAAGATTTTTATATTGGTGGAGCAAGGGGACAGCCCTCCCGGGTATACCTTCAAGATCAACGAAGAAATTTTGAGTTGATGGAAAACCCTGATTTTTTAAAGGATCAGCATTATGAGGATGTCGATGCGGCAACAATTGATTTAGATAAAGATGGTGATTTAGATCTCTACGTAGTTAGCGGGGGTAATGATAGGTCTCCTCCCGATGTTGGATTTAGTGATCGCATTTATTTTAACGATGGAAATGGAGTTTTTAGCCGAGGGGCAACGGAACTACCTCAATCGAATGGAAGTACTATATCTATCAATGATTTTGATAGTGATGGGGTAGAAGATTTCTTTATTGGCACCAGATCAATAACTGGAAATTATGGTTTATCACCTCTGAGTTATATCGTAAAAAATAGGGACAGCCGATCCATGGAAATTATAGTTAAAGAAAATTGGGGTATGATTACTGATAGTAGATGGGCAGATATAAATGGCGATGGCGTGAAAGATTTGGTTTTAGTTGGGGATTGGATGCCGATAACTATATTGATCAATGAGGGAGATAATGTATTTATTGACAAGACCAAGGAATATGGACTAAATAATTCAAATGGATTGTGGAATTGTGTGGAAGTCTTTGATTATGATGGTAATGGGTTACTTGATATCATTGCTGGAAATGTAGGCGAAAATTTTAAATGGAAGACATCCGATCGAGAAATGGTTTCTCTTTATTTGGATGATTTCGATGGAAATCAGCAGTTAGACCCTATTATCATGATGCCTTTTTTCGGATCTAGTGTTCCTTTTCATTCTCGGGATGTATTGGGTAGTCATATGCCGAGAATCAAGAAAGATTATCCTTCGTATCTTGCTTTTTCCAAATTTGGCAGCATCGAAAATATCCTGAGAAAAGATACTGATCAGGTAATGGAAATCAAGCATTTGAAGGAATTGCGCTCAATGATATTTTACAATCAAGGAGATACTTTTCTGGAAGTGTCTTTACCACAGAGTGCCCAAAAAAGTTCGATAGAGGACATCATCATTGATACGAAAAATGGAGACATTACCTATGTTGGAAACACCAATAGTTTTGTACAAGAACTGGGTCCAATTTTAGCCAATCCAGGCGGAAGATTATTAAATTATAATTCAGATACAAAATCTTTTGGTTCCTATGAACACTTTTCTTTACCCATAGGCACAATAGCCAAAAGAGTTTTTCAACTTGAAGACAAGAGTTTTATAGTTATTACTTCTAGTGGAAAATCCTATCATCTTGAAAAACTGAATTAGGTTTGGTAATAAACACGAAGTTCTTTTCTATGGAGGCACTCAGGTTAATCATACTGACAAACTTTCGGAGAAATATTTCATAGAAGACTTTCGGCTTGTTTTACCTGAACATTGGGTAAAATTCGTTTGTTTAAGTTGGTCAATACATTCTTTGGTCCCACCTCATAAAATTCAGATGCCCCTTCTTGATGCATATTCATTATCGTATGTTGCCATAAAACAGGTGAGACTAGCTGCTGTACTAAATTCGATTTTATTTCATCTATTGATTTTGAGGGATTAGAAGATACATTCTGGTAAATTGGAAATTCGGGTTCATAAAATTTTATATTCTCTACAGCAATGGCTAGCTCTTTTTTAGCAATTTCCATTAAGGGAGAATGAAAAGCACCATTTACTGGTAAAGGAATGACCCTTTTTGCTCCTTTTGTTTTTAAATTTTCAGATGCCGTTTCCACTGCTTTTATTTCACCAGTGATAACTACCTGCCCCGGAGAATTATAATTTGCTACAGCGACAATCCCTGATGTATTTCGACAGATTTCATCAACAACCTTTATATCTAAACCAATAACAGCTGCCATCTTTCCCTCATTGTCTAAACAAGCTTTTTGCATGGCATTAGCTCGAATGATGACCAATTCTAATCCAGATTCATAACTCAACGCACCCGAGGCTACAACGGCTGAGAATTCTCCAAGAGAATGCCCAGCTACCATAGAAGGGGTTAATTTGTCTTTAAGGATTTCATAAAGAATTACCGAATGAAGGTAAATTGAAGGTTGGGTGACATCCGTCCGTTTTAGGATTTCCTGGTCATCACCAAACATTATTTTGGTGATATCAAAACCCAGAATCTCATTGGCTTTTTTGAATCGGTCTCTTGCCAAATTATATTGGTCAAACAATTTTTTGCCCATACCAGGATATTGAGACCCTTGCCCAGGAAATAAATAGGCAGTTTTCATAGTCTTATATATGTCTTGTAAGTGTAGGGATATGCGTGTTTTGAATCTGTCGGATTATCAATTTTATTGATGACTTTCCATTGGCTATAGTCTATAGAAGGAAAAAAAACATCTGCATCTTCAAATTGATGATGAACATGAGTCAATTCCATATGAGTTGCCTTGTCCATAAACAAGGCATAGATAAAACTTCCTCCAATGACGAAAGCCTTTTTATATCCATCGGTTTCCTCCAATGCACTCTTTACATTTTTTACAAATACCAAATTAGGTTTGCTGGGATAATTTGATCGGGACAAGACTATATGTTTTCTTCCAGGTAAAATACCCCTCATTGAATCTAAGGTCTTTCTTCCCATAATGATAGGAAAACTTGAGGTTAGTGCTTTGAATCTTTTCAAGTCATTTGGCAAACTCCATGGAAGAGTATTGTTTTGCCCAATAGCATGATTTTCCGAGAGAGCCGATATGATAATGAGTGATTGGTTCATGAGAATAAGCTTTAATGAATAACTAATTTTGCCGCCAATTTACTAATTCACCAATGTTCAAAAGAGAATTTCCTTTTACCAAAACCAATGCTTATTTCAATACGGCATATGTGGGTTTGATGCCCAAAAGTTTAATCAAATATAGAGCCCGATTTGATTCTGAATTTTCAAATGCTGTTGATAAGTACAAAACTAAAAGCGAAAAACTCTTGATCTCAACCAGAACTGTCGTTTCAGAGTTGGTAGGATCTGATTTTGAAAGAACACATTTTACCTCAGGGTTTTCTGCAGGTATTCGTTATGCTCTAGACTGTATTGACCCAAAATCTAAAGTATTGGTTCTGGAAGAAGACTACCCTTCTCTTTTATACGCCGTTAAGGAAAGAGATTTTCAGATTACCCAATTGCCTATCACCTATGATATTGAGAATCAAATATCAAACTGTCTTTCAAAGCAAAAAATAGATGTATTAGTCTTGAGTGTGGTTCAATACATCAGTGGCCTGCAAATTGATTTGGATTTTTTAAAGAATATCAAGAGAAAATATCCAAATCTGCTGATTCTCGGAGATGCCACGCAGTTTATCGGTGCGGAAGCCTTTAGGATGAATCAATCTGCCTTTGATGTTGTAGCCTTTAGTACATATAAATGGCTCATGAGTGGATTTGGCAATGGTATTTTGTGTCTATCAAAGAACTTTATAGACAAAACCCACACCGATTTAGAGGAACTAGAAGAAAAAATTTATAGAGGACATCTAAACCTCAGTGCAGTATCTAGTTTAAAATTTATGGCAGAGAACATTCTTGATTGGAACATCGAATATTTGGTGGAGCAAAAAAATTCAGTCAGCCAGTATTTAAAAACAAGAATTTCTGAACTAGGATTAACTGATGAAATCGTCCAAAAAAGAACTATTCACAGTAGTATTTTTAATTTGAAGTTGGATGGAATATTTCAAAAAAAATTAGAATCTAATAGGATACAAACAATACAAAGAGGCAACGGAATTCGAGTGTCAGTACACTTTTACAATACTCGAAAGGATATTGACAGACTCATTGGAAAAATTCAAACAGCCAGACTCACCGATTGACTTTCCCTATAATTCAAACAGCTACCTGGGCTTTAATGGCAGGGTAGGGATCATAACCAATTATCTTAAAATCATCAAATTGAAACTGAAAAAGGTCTTTTACTTCAGGATTCAATCTCATTACGGGAAGTGTCCGGGGACTTCTACTCAATTGCAGCTTTATTTGCTCTAAGTGATTGTTATAGATGTGGACATCTCCGAAGGTATGAATAAACTCACCGGGAAGATATCCACTGACCTGGGCCATCATGAGAGTCAATAAAGCATACGAAGAAATATTGAATGGTACACCTAAAAAAACATCAGCACTCCGCTGATATAGTTGACATGAGAGTTTTCCATCAGCTACATAAAATTGGAAAAATGCATGGCAAGGTGGTAATGCTGCTTTTTGATTGGCGACATTTTCAGCAAAGCTCAACTCGGTATCTGGAAGCACACTAGGATTCCAGGCAGTAACAATCATTCTACGACTTTCTGGATTTTTTTTTAGAAGAATAAGAGTCTGTTTGATCTGGTCGATTCCTTGACCATCCCAATTTCGCCATTGATAACCATAAATTGGTCCCAAATCACCATTTTGGTCTGCCCAAGCATCCCAGATTCGAACTCCATTTTTCTTTAGATATTCAATGTTGGTATCACCTTTCAAAAACCATAATAATTCGTGTATGATTGATTTGAGATGAATTTTCTTGGTGGTTACAATTGGAAAATATTTTTCCAAATCAAACCTCATCTGATATCCGAAAACACTGGTGGTACCAGTTTGCGTTCGGTCCTGTTTAGAAACCCCTTTGTCTAGTATATGCCTTAAAAGATCTTGGTATTGCTTCACTAATATCTCAAGCCAAAAAAAATCAAAATAAAACTGTTTTCAAATTTAGGATTCTATCTGCCCTCGGCTGTTGATTTCATCTCGCACAAAAGCAGCCATTTCATACTTTTCTAGCTCTACTAGGTGTTTAAGTGCTTGATTCAGCTCTTTTGAGGTCATCGTTTGGAGTACCAGTTTTATTTCTTTGGAATCAGGAGAATCGGTCGAGAGAATTTTTTTCCAGTCTGTTTTGGGAGGTTGATCAGAAATGGTCAAATTGATTTTGATGTTCTTGGTCCCAGCGGCTTTTAAGACCGATTTTGAGGCAAATATAGGGGCTTTAAATCGAAGCGCTATGGCAACAGCATCAGAAGTTCTTGCATCAATTGTTCTTTCTTTTTCTCCCTGCTGACAATATAGACTTGAGAAAAAAACTCCTTCTCTGAGATCGGAGATGACTACTTTATTGACCTTGATTTCAAAAGTCTCAGAAAAATTTTTGAAAAGATCGTGCGAGAGAGGGCGGGATGGTTTAATCTTATCTTCTAAGCTCAGGGCAATAGCTTGAGCTTCAAACCCTCCAATTACAACAGGCATTTGCTTGTCTCCACTTTCTTCTGCCAGAATCATCAGAAAAGCGGATGCTTGAAACTCGCTGTATATCCCTTCCACTACTAATTTGACCAACTCCATTGAAATAGATATTTCTTATACCAAAAATAATAGTAATTCAGATACTATGGCCTCAATATTAAATCAATTTCAAAGATGAAGTTTTATTGACTAAAATTTAGAAGGGTTCCCAAAATCATTCCTAATGATTAGGGTTATTTTACACTTATTCTATACCTTTTATGAGGTTCGAATGAAAAAATTAAGGCATGACTGATTCTAATAAGATAGGGATATTCAACAATGATGTAATTGAAGGTAGGATTGATGGCTCTAATCACTTTATTGTGGATTAGAATTCGTTTAAAACGAAAGCTATATGTAGATGAAAATCTACTCATGTTGACTTACCCCCTTTTTCCCTTTACGACCATGCATGATCCAAGGTATTTTAAACCTGACTTTCGGGTCGAAATACACCCAAAACCCTTACCAGGCCTGAAAAAGGTGCCATTTCCAACTGTTACTTTAATGGACACATTTTGTTCTGATCAATACCAATAAGTTCTAATGCCCTCCTTTGAATCTCCGTTGCCTGAGACATGACATGAATCAATCGGTCAGGATTTCCAGGCGGACTTACCTCATTCAACGTCA
>MPMN01000056.1 GCA_002238525.1 Flavobacteriaceae bacterium bin25 | reverse complement strand
AGATAAAGTCTTGGATACGTACCACTTATTCCTGGGTGAGCGACTTCCATCTGGATAGATACTTCAATGAGTTCTGTTTCAGAATAAATCGTTCACAGAGTAAAGAGACGATATTCAATAATCTGATAACAAAAATGGTGAACAAGGACAAAGTCTATCAAAAATATCTGATATAGCGAAAATGATGACCTCAAACATATTTTTTCTCTGTATAAAAATCAATTCCTTTTTTTATACCGGTTGAAGATTTATTACAAGCGTTTTTTACTTCATCCAAGGTAAAAGTCAATTCGTTTCGTTCTATTTTCTTTTCTATAAAATCAATGAATTTCATTTTTATCATTAAATTATTGTTTTGACGAACATAAAAATTTAAAATTTTTTTTTAATAACCTGTACCAGGATTCCATTTCCTTATACACTCTTTGATTCAACTCGGGATGAATTCCTTTTTCGCCCATTCAAAAGCATCTTCTTGATTGTAATCGATATCGGTTTTTAAAATAAGATCGACATCTTTTAGAAAATCAGGTGATTGTTCCTTTCTTTTTAATCTCTTGATAAAATTTTCTACTGTGGGGAAGCTGCTTATTGCTTTACCATCCTTTTTTATTGTCATATGCCGGATAAAACATTGTGCTATTTTCTTTATATCGAAATCCGCATGTGATTGAGAAACGTACAAATCATATAAATCTCTACCCTTATTCCGTTGGTATAAAGCACGTGTTTTCTGTGACAGTATTTCATTAATGTTGTAAGTGCTTACGATGACATTAGAAGAAAAACAAACATTATTAATTCGGAACGGTTTTTGAACATAACCCAAAAATGCTGAAATCTTCTCTTGGGCTGATTTCGATTTTTAATTTCCCTGACTCCTCAGTTATCTCGGATTGATATATAGCAGAAATCTCATAATTATTTTTTTTCTTTCTGATTTTCTTGTTGAAATTCTTTTTTTTGAAAAACAAATCGATTGCCTTCAAAGTGGATTTGAGTTTTTTATTGTCTCTATGTTCTAAATCGATATCTTCTGAAAACCTCAAGCTTTTCTTCAGATGTATTTTATGTAAAGCAGTTCCACCTTTAAATACCAAATGTTTTAGAAAATATTGCAACTTAAAAAGAGCGTTCAAAAAAAACTCTATATACAAATCTTTTTCTGCTTGTTTGTCATCTTGGAATTTTTGTTGTTCTCCCCATTCTATGATTTGTTCTTTTTTAATGAGCATGGAATTCAACTAAATTGTCTAATAAGTAATCAGGGAAATCCAAATCATTATCCAAAATGAAAGTGATTTCTATGTTCCATTTTTCAGCAAGCATCTTTATTTGTTCGTTTCTTTCTGCATCGATGAATCTTGTATCATCATCCTCCGGTGGGATATCTGACAACCTTATTTTTTCGAGTTTTACTCCTTTGAAATGGTTTTCCAAAGGTTCAATTAAAGTCCTTTCTCCGGATAGCAGTTCCAACAGAAACCCGAATCTTTGAAGCACCTGGTCATTGGGATACCAACTGAGTAATTCATAGATATCTTCTGGGTGTATTTTTTCTGCTAACTCCTGGATATTATGCAAAACATTACTCATACACCCCCAATGAGCATTTTCATAAATCAAATCCACTGCGGTCAAACTAGGACTAGAGAAATAAAACCCTTTTTCTTCTTTGACGAATTCTTTTCGCCAGATATTTTTTCGGTTTGTTTTGTACACATGATGAGATTTGATTTTAATTTCAGGAAAAGGAAATTCAAGTTCATATACGCAATGCGTAGCTTCGGGTGGTTTGGTTTTAGGGGCTATCGGCACTTCTCGTTCCGGCGGAAAGTATTGGTTGACCATAATATCTGTCCGATAGTACCCCTTATGCAATGGAATCGTGTTATCATCTAATTCACATAAGCGTTTTAACTTTTTTGTTAATTCCTCTTTTTTATAAAATTTAGAAAAAGGATAATTGAGTTCATCAACGGTCAAGAAATCAACAAACACCGCATGATGGCTAGCCCCGTGTATATCCGATGCCCTGAGCATACTGACATAGTAATTCCCGTTTTTATCTAAAAACTGTCCTAAATCTTCGATGTAGTTATACGTTCTTGCTCTGACTCTTTTTCTTTCATTTTCTGGGACAATAACACAAAAATCCTCCAACAGCGGAAAAACGTGTTTCTTTTCTTTGTGAAATTCGATTTCTTTTTTTATATCGGTTGAAGATTGACCACAAGCATTCTTTGCCTCATCCAAGGTGAAGGTTAATTTGTTTCGTTTAATTTTACTTTCTATAAAATCAATGAATTTCATCTTCTATAAACTAACTGTTATTCTTACAGCGAATATAGTAATTTCAGGTCTTTTTTTCATCTGTTTAATAAGTAAGTATATCCAGATAACCGCTGACAATCTGTTGCTCCCCGTCATGGGGTGGAAAGAATATAAACCAATAGCCAAGGCTTATAACATTACCCAGATGGAGAGTAACAATGGACTCATCTTCAAGGCTCTTCATACGATGATACACCAGATAAAGTCTTGGATACGTACTACTTATTCCTGGGTGAGCGACTTCCATCTGGATAGATACTTTAATGAGTTCTGTTTCAGAATAAATCGTTCACAGAATAAGGAGACGATATTCAACAATCTGATTACAAAAATGGTGAACAAGGACAAAGTCTATCAAAAATATCTGATATTTGCTTAAATGATGACCTCAATTATTTTGATTTGATGATGTTTATAAAGTCTGCAATCATTTCTTTAATGATTAAACTGAGCTTATTACTTGCTCTGGGGTTAATTAGTTGCAACACTAGAACAAACCAGAGCTACGTTTTAGCACCTTTTGAGGAACTAGATACTATTTCTACAAATGATTGGTGGAATAGAGGACCTAATGATATCATTGATGTTGATGTTCCTAGAGACCGGGTCATTGCCTTTGGAATATATACAGTTTCCCGAGGCGTCATTAAATTAACGGCGCAGTTATTTCCGCTTTATCCAAAAGAGTCAAGAGCAGTAACTCTTAAAATTTTAAGAGATGATGAGTGGATTGAGATTGCACAAAAGGAAGTTAATGAAATCGGTTGGGCCACTACTTTTCGGATTGAAAATTTGGATACTGATAAATCATATCCCTATAAAATCACGCATGAGAGTGGTTCTTTTTTTGAAGGAATAATCCGAGCTGAACCATTGGATAAATCAGAGATTACTGTTGCTGCACTTTCTTGTAATAGTAACCAAGATCGGGGACCTAGATCTAACTATGTGAAAAATATTAATGCTCTGGATCCAGATCTTGTATTTTTTGCTGGAGATCAGTCTTACGACCACAAAGAACATACCGCAGCATGGTTAAAGTTTGGTATTCAGTTTCGAGAGATATTTAGAAACCGGCCATGTGTTACCATACCGGATGACCATGATATCGGCCAAGGAAATCTTTGGGGTGAAGGAGGTATAAAAGCAGATATAGTTCAAGGAAATGGTGGCGGATATTTTTACGATGTAGAATATGTAAAAATGGTTGAGAGAGCACAAACAGCACACCTTCCGGACCCTTATCATACGGAACTTATCGGTCAAGGATTATCCACTTATTATACAAATTATGTCCTTGGAGGATTAGATATAGCAATTATTGAAGATCGTAAGTTTAAATCAGGACCAAGAGATAAAATTCCGCCTCAGGGACCTCGTCCGGATCATGTGACCAATCCCGATTATGACCCCAAGTCAATTGATTTGCCAGAATTAAAACTCCTTGGAGAATCTCAACTAGAATTTCTTAATCAGTGGGCAGAGAACAAGATATCTGAAACCGCCTCAATAAAGACGGTTTTTTCGGCTACAGGTTTTTGCGGAGCAGCTCATCTACACGGTAGTGAAAATAATCGACTCCATGCTGATTTAGATTCAAATGGTTGGCCTCAATCTAAAAGAAACAAAGCATTAAGTCTCATCCGAAAAGCTGGAGCCGTTCACATTGCCGGAGACCAACATTTGCCTACAGTAGTGCATCATGGAATTGAAAAATTCGAAGATGGACCCTGGGCTCTTGTTGTGCCAGCAATTATCAACAATTATTACAGTAGGTGGTGGTATCCCCTTGAGCCTAGTGCCAATAAGCCCAAAGATTCTCCATTGCCTTGGACTGGCGATTTCCTTGATGGACTAGGCAACAAGATTACCATGCACGCTTATGCAAACCCCGATGCTAGTTCTAATGGTTCTGGATTTGGATTTATTCGATTCAATTTAAATGAACAGGTCGTAGTTTTTGAATGCTGGCCACGCAACGAGGATGTTAAAAGACCTGATGCAAAACAATTTCCTGGATGGCCTATCAGAGTGTCCACAAAAACAAATAGCAAGGTTACCAAAGGACTTCATCAGTGAGTTTTAATTTTGTTATGTTTTTACCACTTATTATTGGGACAAACTTTTAGAATAAATAATACTGCAAACAGAGATAGACTAATTTTGTGCTAAAAGAACATAAGTAGAGACTAGAAGACCAAAGTTTGCCCACAGGTTGAAAGAGGAGGAATTTGCATTTGGTATGAGAAACAATCCATAAAATTTGATTGGGAGAGTGTTTTGTTATAAACTCGTTTAATACCTACCTTTTACACTGATTATATGAAAACTGAGTTTTTCATACGTTTTAATTTATCTCTAATCTGCTTACCATCCATAGACACACTGTGGGTAATCTAACGTAGATTAAACATAGGGGCAATTTTAAACATGAAAATCATATTATAAACCAGATTGAATGCCATTTATTAAGGATGTGCCGTATAATGATTTAGCCCATTTACCCCCAACAATTGACTATTCGGACAAAGAGTTGCAGGATTTACTTGAGTCTTGTGATTATCACCTATTACAACTTAACATTGCCTACGATGGAATAGAAAATCCAAATATGCTTATCAATACCGTTGGTTTAAAACAGGCAAAAGCGTCTTCTCATATTGAGAATATCATTACAACTAATGACAAATTATACACCGAGCTAGCCAATAAAAGGGAAGATAAAACACAACAAGTAAGAGATGTTTTTGCCTACAATAAGGCTCTTTTTTATGGTTATAACCAAATCCAAAAAAAGACATTAGACTTAAAATTAATTTCTGAAATTACAGGTATTATAAAAAGGCAAAATATTGACGTTAGGAATAGACCCAATTATATTTTTAGCAGACGAAAGGGTGTGATTTACACACCTCCAGACAACCTTAATGTCATCCAAAGTCTTTTATATAATCTTTTTGAATACATTAATGATAAGGAGGATAGAACACATCCATTGATTAAAATGGCTGTGATTCATGGGCAATTTGAGCACATTCATCCTTATATGGATGGTAATGGTAGAGCTGGAAGAATTTTAAATCTGCTCTACTTGTGCCAAGAAGGAATTATTCCATCTCCAATTTTGACTTTATCCAATTCAATAAAAGACACTTTATACTATTATTATTCTGAACTCCAAAAAATTGGAACTACAAACCGATGGGAGTCTTGGATTAAATATATGCTAGCAAATATTCAAGTCAGCGCCATTTTTACCACAAATACATTAAAGGAGATTTCAAAACAAATAAAGGAAACTAAAATCATACTTAAAAAGAGCAGTATCCTTAATGAAAATCAAATAGAGAATGTGGTGAATACAATTTATTATTACCCCTTCTGTAGGAAATCAAATTTTGAGGGATTGAACCAAAATCAAACCAAAATCATGGTGACATATTTAATCAAGCATGGATTACTAAAGGTTAAGAAGATTGAAGGAGATTCTCTTCTGGTCAATCAGCCTTTATATGATTTACTAATTCAAGAGAACGATTATCTCCAAGAGTCGTAAGTTAGAATCTCTTTTTATTGTCCTTTTAATGTGTTTCAGAAGCGCCGGGTAAAGGGAAAATAGAGTAAACTACCTAAATATATTGAAAAAAAATTGAAGGTCCCAAATAATTGTCTATTGTCCTAATTTGATATTACTTGAGATATTCTCAATATTATGACACAACTGCAAGATAACGTATAAACCCCAAAAATTATTTCCGTTCAAAAAAGACAAACAAATGATTTTCTATGATTTAAATATTGTAGTTTTGCAAAAATTTAAAAATATGTATTGGACATTAGAATTAGCATCTTATTTGAGCGACGCTCCCTGGCCTGCTACCAAAGACGAGTTAATTGATTATGCCATTCGTACAGGAGCGCCACTCGAAGTTGTCGAGAACCTTCAAGCAATGGAAGATGAAGGAGAGTACTATGACTCTATAGAAGAAATTTGGCCTGACTTTCCCTCTAAAGAAGACTACCTCTGGAATGAAGATGAATATTGATTTAATCTAATTTCATCTTTATTTTTATCTTTCTACGTGGTTAAACATTACCACCAAATAGACTTACAGTATTTTCATGGCTTTCTATCCTGAAACTATTATATTCGAAGTATAATGTTATCTATAAGAAATAAATCGGTTGATAATACGCTTCAATAAACTGACTTCATCCATTGACACCCTCAAGTCATTGTGCCTTTTTCTTTATAGTTCAAATGATGCTTTAGAATAACATGATTTTTTCAGTAAATTAACTTGAAGAAATTATCAGAAAATCCGAATGAAAAGTCAGTTTGAAATTATTGTAGAATATATGAAAGCATTTAATTTGTTGTAATGCTCAGTTCATTTTTAAAGATTTTTGTTGGAGATAAGACCAAAAAAGATTTGTCTAGGCTATGGCCATTAGTTGAAAAAATTAAATCTTATCAAACCACTTTTGAAAAATGCTCACCTGATGAACTCAGAAATAAGACTAAAGAATTTAAAGATAAAATCCAAGATGCCAAAAATCCTTTTCTTCAAACAATAGAAGAACTGACTCATCAAGTAACCAAGACTGATGATTTAACTCAAAAAGAAAGTATTTATCAAGAAATTGATGCAAGTGAACTTCAGATGCAAAATGCGGTTGATGCTGTATTATCTGAAATTATGCCACAAGCTTATGCTCTGATAAAAGAAACTGCTGTAAGATTCTACCATAACGAAACAATCAAAGTAAAAACAACCCCTTTTGATCGCGTCTTGTCGGCTAAACATGATTATGTTGAGCTTGATGATGAAATAGCCATATGGCATAGCCAATGGGATGCAGCCGGAAAACCCATCAAATGGGATATGATACATTACGATGTACAGCTTCTAGGTGGCATTGTTTTACATCAAGGTAAAATTGCTGAAATGCAAACCGGAGAAGGTAAAACCCTTGTCGCTACCCTACCTGTCTATCTAAACGCCCTACCTGGAAATGGAGTCCATATTGTAACAGTTAATGATTATCTAGCTAAAAGAGATAGTGCCTGGATGGCTCCAATATTTCAGTTTCATGGATTGTCAGTGGAATGTGTTGATCATTATAAACCCAATAGCCCCGAGCGTAGAAATGCCTACCAAGCAGATATCACCTATGGGACAAATAATGAATTCGGCTTTGACTATCTCAGAGATAATATGGCCCATTCTCTTGAAGATTTGGTTCAACGTAAACACAATTATGCTATTGTGGATGAGGTGGATTCAGTATTAATTGATGATGCCCGAACCCCCCTGATTATCTCCGGTCCAACCCAGACTGACGATAGACAAGAATTTGATGATTTGAAGGGTCAGGTAACCTCACTAGTTACCAAACAACGAGCCCTTCTGAATTCTGTTCTCTCTGAAGCCCGTACCCTCATTAAAAATGGAGATACCAAACAAGGTGGACTCCTTCTTTTAAGAGTTCATAGGGGGCTTCCAAAACATAAAGCCCTAATTAAGTTTCTGAGTCAAGAAGGTAATAGACAATTACTTCAAAAGACTGAAAACTTTTATATGCAAGATAATAATCGGGAAATGCCAAAAGTTGATGCCGAACTTTATTTTGTAATCGAAGAAAAAACCAATCAGATCGACCTCACTGAAAAAGGAATAGAATTTCTGTCAAAAGACAATCAAGACAAGAACTTTTTCGTTTTGCCAGATATTAGTGTTGAGATTGTTAATATAGAACAGCAAAATAATGACAAAGAGGAGAAAGCTAAATTGAAACAAAAGCTATTTCAAGATTTCGATTTAAAAAGCGAACGTATCCATACAATGAATCAATTGTTAAAAGCCTATACGCTTTTCGAAAGAGATACCCAATATGTGGTGATGGATAATAAGGTGAAAATAGTTGATGAACAAACTGGTAGAATTATGGAGGGAAGACGATATTCAGATGGATTGCATCAAGCAATTGAGGCCAAAGAAAATGTAAAGGTAGAAGCAGCAACCCAAACTTTTGCAACTATTACACTCCAAAATTATTTTAGAAAATACCACAAGTTGTCTGGAATGACTGGAACAGCCAGTACCGAAGCAGGTGAATTTTGGCAGATATATAAACTTGATGTGGTAGAAATACCTACAAATAAACCAATTCTTAGGAAAGACGAAAATGATCTGATATATAAAACCAAGCGCGAAAAGTACAAAGCTGTGATTGAACACGTAACTGACTTATCAAATAAAAGTCGTCCTGTTTTAATCGGAACCACATCAGTAGAAATATCCGAATTAATTAGTAAAATGTTGACGGTACGAAGGATTAATCACAACGTATTGAATGCAAAACTTCATAAAAAAGAAGCCGATATTGTCGCCCAAGCAGGTATTCCGGGTGTTGTCACAATTGCTACCAATATGGCTGGTAGAGGGACCGACATCAAACTAAATGAAGAAGTAATTAAGGCAGGTGGATTGGCTATAGTAGGAACTGAAAGACATGATTCAAGAAGAGTAGATCGACAATTAAGAGGAAGATCCGGAAGACAAGGAGATCCTGGAAGTTCTCAATTTTACGTTTCACTAGAAGACAATTTGATGCGGCTTTTTGGATCAGAAAGAGTTTCAAAAATAATGGACAGAATGGGTCTCAAAGAAGGCGAAGTTATTCAACATTCCATGATGACCAAATCTATTGAACGCGCCCAAAAGAAAGTAGAGGAAAATAATTTTGGCATAAGGAAACGACTACTTGAATATGATGATGTGATGAGTGCCCAAAGGGAAGTTATATACAAAAGAAGAAAACATGCCTTAGAAAGCAAACGTCTTAAGTTTGACATTCTAAATCTCATCTACGATACATGCGAAGAAGTCATTATGGCTACAAAACCTAGTAATGACTATGGTGATTTTGAATACGCAATTATCAGCACTTTTGCGCTGACTCCAACAATTGATAAAGAGACTTTTGAGAAAGAATCTGAAAATAGTTTAACAAGCCAGCTATATAATAGTGTTTTGGAAAGATACCACCAGAGGGTCCGTATCAATACTTCCATGGCCTACCAAGTAATTAAAAATATAGTAGAAAATAAATCCCGCAGCTATAAGAGAATAATTATTCCTTTTACAAATGGGGTAAGAACAATTAACATCGTTTCTGATTTACAAGAGGCATATGAATCAAAGGGAGAAAATTTAGTTGAAGAAATTGAATGTAAGATTTCCCTTGCCTTAATTGATGAATCATGGAAAAATCACCTCAGAAAGATGGATGAATTAAAACAGTCGGTACAGCTAGCTGTACATGAACAAAAGGATCCTCTTTTGATTTATAAATTTGAATCATTCGAGCTTTTCAAAACAATGATTAATGATTTGAACAAAGAAATTGCCTCGTTTCTGATTAAAGGTACTATTCCCATACAACCAAATGAAAATATTCAAGAAGCAACTAGAACCCAGAGAAGACAAAATTACAGAGAGACGAAAGACAAGACTCTTAACTCCCAACAGATGGCTGAGATAAACAAACAAGCCGGACAACAATCTCAAAATCAACCCCAAAAGGTAGAAACGGTCATTAGGGAGACCAAAAAAATCGGAAGAAACGAACTTGTTCAGTTAACTAATGTATCTTCCGGTGAAGTAAAAAGTATGAAATACAAACGTGCTATTCCATTGATTGAATCAGGATCCTGGGTTCTTGAAAATGGTTCATAAAACCGGTTTAGTTTAAACTTTCTTGTATTCCATTTAGATTTGCTTAGTGGCTCAAAAATCTACAATTGTTCTTATCGGACCAGCATATCCATTCAGGGGAGGTATTTCTCAAACCCAGAGCCAGTTTGCCCAATCATTAAGTGCAAAAGGCAACAAAGTATACATCTGGACTTTTACACACCTTTATCCAAAAATTTTATTTTCCGGAAGTTCTCAGTTTGATTTTAATCAACCAAAAGGGGATCTAAAAGTCTATAGAATAATTCATTCATACAATTTTCTTAATTGGAAAAAAGTAGCAAGAAGTCTAAATAAAATACGCCCTGATGTAATTGTCTTCAGATACTATTCTCCTTTATTAGCTCCTTGCTATGGTTCGATTTTAAAATCGCTTGAACCAGGTATTTTAAAAATTGCTTTAGTTGATAATTGGATTGGTCATGAAAAAAGAATTTTTGATTCTTTGTTAAACAGATATTTTTCCAAGCATATCCATAAATTCACTACTCTATCTGAAAATGTGGCTGAACAGATTGCCAATAAGGTTAATTCGAAACCTATTTGGTTTCAAAACCATCCAATAGCCTCAGACCTGCCAAAAAGAGTAGACAAGAATTTTGCTCGAAATCAACTTGGTTGGAATATCAATGCCCGAATTGTTCTTTTTTATGGTATTATCAGAAAATATAAAGGATTAGATCTCTTGTTAAAGGCATTTGGAGAAGAACCACTTTATTCTGATTGTATTGAGCTAAAAGTTGTTGGAGATTGTTATCAAAACGAATCGCATTACAGAAAGATTCTCACTAAGTATCGTCTTCAAAAAAGAGTCAATTTAAATTTTAATTATGCTGATGATCAGTTAACTCAACTTTTATTTTCTGCGTCAGATCTATTGGTACTACCCTATCGTTCATCTACCCAAAGCGGCGTGATTTCATTAGCTTATCATTATTCATTGCCATTAGTTATTAGTAATGCAAAAGGTCTGAGTCAAATTGTTAATAAAGATGGTTCAGGTTTTACTTCAAATAACTTTCCTATAGACCTGGGAAACACAATTCAACGTGCTCTAAAGTCCAATAATATCAATCGTTTTAAAAGGAATATCTTGAATGTCAAAAAGGAATACAGCTGGGATACCTATGCTGAAAACTGGTTGGAATTTATTAATAATCCTCTATAATTCCTTGTTTTAGAAAATGAGGATTGCTATCTTAATCAGTCTTGCTGTTTACCAATAAGTTCTGGATATATCTCGTCTTTGATTTGTTGCTGGTTAATCTTTTTTATATGCTAGGTCAAATAGATCTTCTATAGAAATTAGTTTTGATTGTTTAATTTCGTTTCTTCGCATAAAATCATTAATGCTTCTTAACCCATTCATTCTATTAAATGGAAATGCTAAATCGGCAATTGAGTTTTATACGAGCACACTTGGACTTGAATGTTCTTTTATAAACACCTACGGAAATTCTCCTCTTCAAGTTCCAGAAACTCAGAAATCCTGGATCCTACACTCTGAATTGTCTAAAGATGGACACCCTTTTTTAATGATAGCTGATATAGACAAAACTCAATCTGGAAATAAAATTGCTTTAAGTTTGAATTTCACAGACCTAAATAGAATGAGAGAATTGTTTGAAAAATTATCTGACGATGGTAAAATTTTAATGCCAATAGAAGAACAATTCTGGCATGCTCATTACGGAGAACTCATTGATAAATTTGGTATTCATTGGATGTTTAATTGTCAAAAATCACCATCCTAAATTTATATTGAAAATGAAATTCTCAAAGTTGTTCTTTCTATTATTGTTTCTTTCTGTACACTATTCATTTCTCGTTTCATTTGACGTTGAGAATTCTTACCACGAGAATTTTCAAAATAGCGAAAAAGCTTATTTCGCTTCAGGTTGCTTTTGGTGTGTTGAACTGATCTTTGAAAGCTTGAAAGGAGTTGATCAGGTCTATTCTGGTTATAGCGGTGGGTACACAGAAAGTCCAACATATTCTTCAATTGGAACTGGTCAGACTGGTCATGCCGAAAGCGTAGAAATACATTATGACCCTGAGGTGATATCGTTCCGAACACTTGTTGAAGTTTTCTTTAGATCTCATGATCCCACTACTCTTAACCGTCAAGGTCCAGATAAGGGTCCTCAGTACCGATCAATTGCATTTTATCAAACAGATAAAGAAAAAGAAATCATCGAAAACTATATTGATGTATTATTAGAACAAAAAATCTTTAAAAATCCTATTGTTACAGAAGTTCTGCCTTTTGAGAAATTTAATTATGCGGAAGAATATCATCAAGATTTTGAGAAGAAAAATCCCAACCATCCATATGTGAAAAGAGTATCAATACCTCGATTAAAAAAATTCGCTTCAAAATATCGTCATTTAATAAAAGACTCAAGTCAATGAGACCATTTTATTATGCAGACTCAAGTAACTAATGCAACTTTAGGAGTAGATCTTAAACAAATAAATTTGCTGGTAGGACAGATTTCAACGATATGGATACTCTCTTAATAAAAATTTGTACATTTGCCCCACTGTAACTGCGTCACATATATTACTTAATTGAGAAATATACTTTCTGATTCTACCCGGTTGTTATCTTGTAATAGATTGGCAATAGACCGTATCTTCTTTAATGTAATTACCCCCCCCATTTATTTTGGAATAGGGATCGGGTAAATCCTTTCCAGTTTCAGTTCAACTATTTTTTTGAAGAGCTTACTCTTTTAGGGTATGCTTTCTTATGCTTGCTTTATCCTTTCTATAGGGAAGGATATGGAGCCTCTATTCCCCGAATTTTCAAACTCCAATATGGGGGGGGGTAACTACATCCTATGATTTTTCACCTATCCGTTTTGAGGGGATTTCATCCATTACATTACAATCGATTATAAACATCAACAAATCTATTAAATAAACTATCCGATGAGATTAAGAATCTTTCCATTTCCATTATTTGTTTCCGTAGTAGCGCTACTTCTGTTATTTTCGTGTAATGATGAAGATACGCCCACAGCACCTATTGAGCCGGTATTGGCTAAGTTTACCATCGCCACATCTACTGGTGTTGGCGGTTCGATAACCTCTAGTCAAAGTGTAGATGGTGGTCAGTCGGTGACCGTTACTGCCACTGCCCAAGAGCACTATCAATTAAAGCAATGGACAGGCGATTGTGGTAGTTTTGGTTCAGACAATACAGAAATCACCATCACCGCTTCCAAGAATTGTCAGATTGGAGCTGAGTTTGAGAAGATCAAGTATAGCATTACCGCCGGTTCAACCGATGGAGGCAGTGTCAATGAGGGGGAATTGTCAAGAGAGTTTGGACAAGTAGCGTCTTTTACTGCAGAGCCTGAAGAAGGCTATCAGTTAAGCGGATGGACACCGTCCGAGGGTAGCGAATGTTCTGACCTTATAGCCGTCAACAACAAAGTGACCTTCACTGTTGCAGGTAATTGTAGTTTGGAAGCAGTCTTTACCAAAGCCCCTCGTACCATTACGATAGAAGAGAACGAGAATGGGGAAATAGGCATCACCCCATCTGCAACAGTTGATCATGGTGATGAAGTAGTGGTTACTGCTACAGCCAATGAGCATTATGCCTTCAAGAGTTGGTCTGGAAGCTGTGGAGAATTAAATAGCGATGAATTGAGCATAGTGATTACTCTGGTATCTGATTGTACACTGGGAGCGGTTTTTGAAAAAGTAAGCTATACCATTACGGCGACATCTTCTGAGGGAGGTAGTGTGTTTCGAGACGGACAGCAGGTTGATGAGGAATTATCTATAGTCTATGGAGAGACATCTACTTTGACAGCAACCCCTGACAAGGGCTATCAGTTTGGTGAATGGAGAAGTGAAGATTGTCCTGCCCTTGAAGATGCTACAGATGTTGAAGCGGAGTTCGTGGTTGAAGGGGATTGTCAATTAGAGGCGGTGTTTGGAAAAGCTCCTCGTATGATTACCATAGCAGAGAACGACCCCGTGACGGGGACCATAAATGGGAAAATAACCATTAGCCCATCAGAGGGTGTAGTATATGGTGATGAGGTGGAGGTTACAGCCACCGCTGATGAGCATTATGCCTTCAAGGGCTGGTCTGGAGATTGTGGTGATTTAAACGATGACGAATCAAGCATAGTGATTATGGTATTGGAAGATTGTACGATAGGAGCGGTATTTGAAAAGGTATCTTATACGATCACAGCGACATCTTCTGAAGGAGGAAGTGTTGGCGATGCTGATTCTGAGACGGGTATTAGTATCGTCTACGGAGAGGCCATATCTTTGACAGCAACACCCCAAGAGGGGTATCAATTTAGTAGATGGACAACTGAAGGAGGAATGTCCCCTGCGAATTGTCCTACACTTGCCAATAATACAGATCCTGAGGTTGAGTTCATTGTTGAGGGTAATTGTCGATTAGAGGCGGTGTTTGAAAAAGCACAATACACCATCAGTGCTTCCTTGTCAGATGGAGGGTCGGTAAGTGATTCAGAAGGTCAGTCGTTAGGAGGTGATGATTCCTTAACCAAGGAACATGGCCAGACAATTTCCTTGACAGCAACGCCTGATGAGGGTTATGTATTTGATCGATGGGAGACAATAGAGGATACGGATTGTCCAGTCATAGCGGATGCTTCTGATCGTGAATTAGAATTTTCTATTGAGGGTAATTGTAGTTTGGAAGCGGTCTTTACCAAGTCTCCTCACACAATTACGATAGAAGGAAACGAGAATGGACAGATAACGATTACTCCTTCGGAGAATCTTGTTTATGGGGATGAGGTAGAGGTTACAGCCAGAGCCAATGAGCATTATGCTTTCGAGGAATGGGTATTCAGTTGTGGTGAAGAGGATTCTCCGGACATTGATGTAGAGGAGAGGACTATTTCTTTCGTAGTGACTAAAGATTGTGAAATCAAGGCGGTATTTACGGAGGTATTATACAGCATTACTGCTGAAGGTGGTACTGGGGGTAGTGTGGATAGCGAAGAGGAGGAAAGGGGTTTTGGTCAGGAAGTTCGCATTACCGCTGAGCCGGATGATGGTTATGGATTTGATCGGTGGCGTGCATCGGGTTCTGGTTGTCCTGATGATATCGTTTTAACTAATGAGCAAGTGCGTTTTGACGTAGGTGGTAATTGTTCATTAGAGGCTTTGTTTACTGAGGTAGAATCATCTGGAGGTGATCCGGCAGAGAATCAACCTACCGATACGCAGCCTACTACTGGTACGCAGCCTACTGGTACACAACCTACTAATAACCAGCCTACTACTACAACTCCAACCAATCAACCGACAACGAGTCAACCTACCACTACTACGAATCAACCTACTAATACGCAACCTACCAATACCGAAACTCCCCCGCCTACGATTATATGTGATGATACTAGGACAGATCTCATATACGAAGAAGATGGATACATCAAAGCAAGTTGTGCTGCTTGGTCAAAAATTGGTCAGCGTGTTACCTATGCTGGTAATCAGTATCTTATTGCCGATACGCAAATACTAAGAAGTGAAGCAAGGGGTGGTAACAACCTTCAATACGTCGTTACCACATTTGTTACGAGTATGACTCAATTGTTTAGGGTTCCCCATCCTGATCATAATATGATAGTCCCAACAACGTATAATTACGGAGATATCAGGAAATGGGATGTGATCAATGTGAAAAGTATGAGGAATATGTTTGCAGGTGTTCAGGGTTTCCCTTATGATCTCGGTGTTTGGGAGGTCAATAATGTGAAAGATATGAACGGTATGTTCCAGGGAAGTGACTACAATCAACTTCTTGGTTGGGTCGATGGGGTCAGTAATGTGAAGGATATGAGTTTTATGTTTAAAGACGCAAGTGAATTTAATCAAAATATCGGCAGTTGGAATGTGAGTAATGTAACCTTTATGCAACATATGTTTGATGGTGCGACTAAATTCAATGGAAGCATCAATGGATGGGGTGAAAACGTCAGTAAGGTGGATAATATGAGCTATATGTTCCGCAACGCACGTGCCTTTAACCAACCTGTCAATAATTGGAATGTGGGTAATGTAGGTCTTATGACTGGAATGTTTTCTGGTGCAAGTGCCCTCGATCAAGCGAACCAGGGATGGGGATGGGATGTGCGTAGTGTAAGGGATATGAGAGAGATGTTTAAAGATGCTGAGATGTTCGATGCAAGACTCGAGACTTGGAATGTCAGTAATGTGACCAATATGAAGGACATGTTTCGAAATGCTAAAAGATTCAATCAATATATTGGTGGTTGGAACGTTGGTAATGTGAGGGATATGTCTGGTATGTTTAGAGATGCTGAGACATTCGCTGGAGACATCAGTGGATGGGATGTCAGTAATGTGACCAATATGAAGGAAATGTTTCGAAGAGCTAGAATATTCAATCATGCCATTGGTTCTTGGGATGTCAGCAATGTGACCGATATGAGTGGGATGTTTAATACTGCTACTGACTTCAATCAAGACATTGGTTCTTGGGATGTCAGTAAGGTGAGGGATATGAGGGAAATGTTCCGTTCTGCAAGTAAGTTCGATCAAGATATCAATAAATGGGATGTCAGTAAGGTGAGGGATATGTATGAAATGTTTGCTTACATGAATAAAAATATACCTATTGGTTCTTGGAATGTCGGTAATGTGACCAATATGGAGGGTATGTTTCGTACCAACCGTGGCTTCAATCAACCCATTGGTTCTTGGGATGTCAGTAATGTGACCAATATGAAGGGAATGTTTAATAGTACAAGTGCCTTCAATCAAGCCATTGGTTCTTGGGATGTCAGTAAGGTGACTAATATGATGGAAATGTTTAATGAAGCAAGTTCCTTCAATCAACCCATTGGTTCTTGGGATGTCAGTAAGGTGACTAATATGGAGAGTATGTTTCGAAGAATGAGTTTCAATCAAGATATTGGTTCTTGGGATGTCAGTAATGTGACCACGATGAGGCAAATGTTTCACCTAAATAGAGTATTCAATCAGCCTATTGGTTTTTGGAATGTCGGTAAAGTGACAGATATGCAATCAATGTTTTTTGGGGAGTTAGGATCACAAGCTCAGGGTCTATTAAACAATCGAACTCAATTCAATCAAGACATTAGTAACTGGGATGTCAGTAATGTAACCAATATGAAATGGATGTTTAGAACGTCTCTATTCAGTGGAAATATCAAGGGATGGGATGTCAGGAAAGTAACCAAATGCGCACAAATTTACCGAGCTGCTGACGGACTCACCGCTGCAAGTGGGAGGAGAATTACATTCCCTAATTGTGGTGAATCTACGATTTAGACAAACGCATATTTATTTTTGTCCTCAAAAGATGATCCATAATTTTAAGATGTATTATAGCTGATAGCGATTCGCCATCGAGACATTATGATCCTGGGTTTTGTGGTTATTGTATGGAGGTTACAAGTTTTGACGCATGTGTTTTGTTATGTATTCTATGAGCAAAATAATTAAATTGAGGTCAGTAGATAATTTCATAATTTAGAGGTAATTATATATCTGAAGTTCCCCTCTTTTTTATTTTTCACTTTTAGAAAATTGAATCGGATTATAGATTTTCAAGTATAATACCATTTACACGTTATAATTGCTCAAAAAAGGTTTTGGTGTACAAATCATATCCTGTAATGGATTTGATGCGTTCAGACTTCAGTTGCGTAATTACCTCCGTTATTTTTTTCTTTAGAGATTCAAGATCTTCAAAAAATTTCATCGCCACTCTTTCTTTCATCCATTGCCATACCTTTTCAGCGGGGTTAAGTTCTGGGGTATAAGGAGGAATTCTGATGAGCTTGATGTTTTCTGGAATGGTTATATTCTTAGAAGCATGAAAGCCGGCATTGTCTATAATCAGGATTTTAAGTTCTTTCGGATTTTGTTTGCTAAAAT
>MPMN01000055.1 GCA_002238525.1 Flavobacteriaceae bacterium bin25 | reverse complement strand
GTTGCACGTCCGGGAAAAATCCTTGCGTACCTGACAAGCTTTGTGTCCACATCGGACACATTTGAAGCCTTTATTCCATTTGATTTCGGAGAGGTATTTCTTGCAATCTAAGTCCGTTTGGAAGCGTGCAGAGAACTCTAAGAGGTTTTGACCTTTAAAAATATTCATAATAGGGTGTATTTATAAGCATCAAAGATACGAAATTATAGGCAAATATCAATAAATCTTATTAGGAAAATAATCAACAGGAATGACCTTTTGTTTATTTTGTAATCAACTATAATAGAACTTTTAATTTTCATTTCAATGTTTCTGCAACAAAGTAATTAGAGCTTATTTTTAATGTATCTACGTCAAAGAACTTCCATATCAATAAAATGTACGACCAAAAAAATCTGGTATGTGCTTAAATGATGACCTCAAAAACTTTTAATAATTCTAAGTTTAGTCTTTATTATCTCTTGTACGAAAGAGACATCAGACCAATCTCATACCACCAAAAGGACTTTTGATTTTACATTGTTCAATAGTTTAATAGACATCCCTTTAAACTTGTCTTCCAATATGAGCATAGAAGATTTTGTTATAGAAATAAATGAATCTTGGGGACTGCATCTTGAAAAATCCGAAATAAGCAAGTTGCTAAATCCAGAGTCTGATCTTAAATCTCAATTAAACGAAGTTGATAAGAAATTGCTTCATGATTTTGAAAAAGATATTATTGATGCAGGATTTAATTACGCCATTGAAAAGTTCATGAAAAATGTTTTAGGATTAAATTTGACTGAAACCGAGTTCACTAGATACAACTATTTCCTTAACGCAATGATTCTTTCAGAGATAGTTTTAAATAATACATTCCAAGTAAAATCTTTTCACCGAGAAGTGTATTCCAACTCTATAATCGGGGGGACGATGTCTAATTCACCAAGAACTCAATATAGAACTTCACCACCTAAAATGCTTCAATCTAATCCTGACTCTTGCAAAGAAGCAAGGGAAGCTGCAATGGTAAATCTTACCATTGCTACTTCCAGTCTTATAACGGGATGCTTATCTCCTTTGAATCCTGCATCAGGGGGTATAATATGCGCCATTACTCTTGCCGGCTATTTTGCCTCTAATTATTATAGTCTTGATAACGTTAAACGTAAATGCAAAGGAGGGGAAGATCTGTTGCCTCCACCAACCGATGACCCATGTGCACATTTAAGAGATAGCCTTGGTCCATTGTTTTATATGACACCAGATTGTGAAATCGTTCCCCACATTCCAAAATGAAAGCAAAATTCATTTACGCATATTTCTTTGTTTGTTTGTCTGTAGTGCTTCTTATATCGTCCATTTTATTATGGTCAAGGTATGTAGCTGTTTGGCATTATGAAGCTTACATAAATGGACGATTCTTGGATGAGTATACACTAGAAAGACCATTACATAGACTTTCCTTGTGTCTGATACTCTTTTCTCTTGTTCATTGCAACGCAAATATTTTACTAAAAAAATATAGAACAAATAAACTGAACAGTTATGTACCCAAGATTTATGTCCTTTTAGTCGCTTCAACAATAGTTACACTTGTTTCTTATACTACTCCCCATTTCGAAATTTTTAGATTGTTCGAAAGTGTTTTATTATTAGTATGTATATTTATGGTCTTTTATATTGACAGAAAACTCAATCCCTCGAAATATAAACTTGAGAACATGACTATAGATGATGAGGACTAATCAAGCGTGTAAAATCATCTATGTTAAATGCTTAAGTTCTTTACTATAAGCAGTGAATTTTCTTTTTTAGACTGACCTATACATTTGGTGAAGATGTGGTCATTGATGAGTGGCAAATTATCCTTCCTATTTTCTTAAAGAATGTTTGGGAATCATTAATCAATCATCAATTGAAGGGAATTGTGTGTAAAGCGTAATTGATAAACTCCATTTAATATCAGAAATTTCTCTTTAACTCAGAGCACAATAATGATAAGTATAAGTGAAATATGTAACTAAAATGAAAAAACTAATCAACAATCCCCCCCCCCCTTATTTATCCAATTGGGATAACTTCGATTTATAGTTGAAAACTTTGGCCCAAGTTTGCATTAATGGGTTTATTCTAGGCTGTAAATGATTAGCTCAATTTAGCATTGGAAGTTTCTGCTGCTCCCAAACTAAGTACAATGATGATAAGTATGAGTGAAACAAAATGCTGATTTATAGACCAAGAAGGTATCAGAAGACCACATTCACAATTTTCGTCAACAAAGATTAGTAATAAGTAAATTAAATACATACTTGATTAAATAACTCCAATAGGTAACCTAACTTTTTTCTTTGGAAAACAAAATAAACCCCAACTATATTCAAAATGAGTAGAAGAACTAATGACACTATAATCACGTTTACAGAACCTATGACACCCGAAGCCATTATGCTTACAACAAAAAAATTAAAATGAATGATGCTATAAACAAAGACTACCAACAAAAGGACTATAGAGATAATACTATAAATCCGATTTGTTGAATTTTTCCAATTTATATTCCACGATTGATTTATCATCGTATATCACTATTATACTCCCTTCTGCTGTACTTATATTATTGGGATATGGGGAAAAATCACCATTTAAGTATGGAACCCTTGCACTTCCGGCATAGTACCCTCCATCTACGCCATATATATCAATTACAGCGTATTCATCTGAATTATCCAATATATTGGATAACAAATAAAGATATTCATCATCACTTGATGAAGATCTAATTCTCCGTCTATCAGGTGTTAAATGACAAGTTCTATTTCCAAGGAATTTCCTTTCCTTGTCAATTGGCAAGGAAATACCGTTAATTTCTTCTTTGATATAGATTAAATTTCCTTGATTATCAAAAGCAAAAATTAGTGAAGTTCGATCACTGACATAAAAGGTAGTATCAGTGTTTGAAGTAAACCATCCTTGAAAAATAAACTCCGCACATTCCTCCCCATAAGATTTGTTGAACCTTTTCTCTAACAAATCAACAAAGGAATATGAATTCAATATTCGCTTACTTTCAACATTGTATATTGTGAATTTATACTTCCACTCATCTTCTTCTTTTTGATAGTGAGATATAATGTAATTGTCCCCATGCATAAAAATCGCATTGTCTAACCTCTCAAATGGTTTTAACGAATAAACCTCTTCATTGTCCATTTTGTGTTTTCTTAACGTACGTTCATCATTATTTACTACATAGAAATGACTCTCATCAGTAGTAAAACTGGATATATAGCCCTCTTTTCCAAAATTTAACAAAGAATTCACTCGTCCATTATTCCTATCAAAGAGAACAACCTCGTGATATCCTACAATAAAATAGGATGTATCTGATACAGGAATAACCTTGATCGACTCATATTGGTTGAAAGTAAAACGTCTTTCCTCAATTAGCTTAAAGGTGAATACTCTATCTTGATCTTGTGCGAAAGAGCGAAGTTGAATTGAAAAAAAACAAACCAATGTTATGCTAATTCTCATTAAATCACAAACGATAGTTCAATCTCGTAAGAATTGACGTACGAAAGTACTGCCTTTTATTCAAATATTGGGAATCTCCCCAAACTCTCTTTTACCATTCGAACATCTTTCGCCCTTTTTTAGATACTACACAAACGTAGATACCTAATGCATTAAAGAATTTGATTCAAAGAAAAAATCCACACGGTGTCAATATAAATCCTCTCAATGACTAATAAAAATTAACGCTTCATATAGTTAATTTAATTTTTACATTCAGATAATCTGTTAGCAAAAGAAGTGCAACCACCAATTTGCTCATCTTGGGTGTCTAAATTGCCCTATTTCTTGTCTTTTCCAAAAATAAAACCTTCATATAGGATTCTTTGTATATTATTACAACTCCGAATAAGATGTAAATACAAACAGCACCTGAAACAGAACAAATTGATAGAATTTCCTCGTTTATTGGCTTTTCTCTTGCAAATGTCTCATTACCAACCAAAGTCGAATTGAGAAAAAACAACCAAGATTATACCATCAGTAAATAATTTACATTTTTTTCATAAGACCAAGAATGTTCAGTCCGATATTAAAAGGAAAATCTATTTTGAAATGCCGATAACGTATTAAAGAAAAAAGCCCTTGTAAGACAAGGGCTTTTCCTATTAATCCTACTCCTTTTTGTATTTTTATTTCAACTATTACCCTCCTCCAGTTGTGTACAACTCAGCTCCCCATGAGTCTAGATTCTTTGCTGGAATTGGTAAATGCAAAAACTGATTTAAACCCAAATCATCAAATCTTCGGCGATCAAAGAAACCATTACCTATTGATTCATATAATTCTAGTATTCTTTCATAATATATTTTGTCAAGAAGATCAGTATCAGCTACCGTAGCAGGCTCTTTCTGTCCTAAGCCAACCCGAGTTTCATTAATTACATCAACTGCAGTGGGTAAATCTTGTCCCAGCCTAACATGTGCCTCAGCTTTAATTAGCTTCGCTTCAGTTGCCTCAAATATTTTCATCGGACCCCGAGCACCAGCTAACCTCCAACTTTCATAATCATTGAATTTCCATAAGGAGTAAAAATATATCCCACGATTTGCCCTAAATGGAGCTGCCCCGGCAAACCTAAATTTGTGTTCAACGGAACTGCCCCACCTTGCATCCTGAGCGGATACCGCATCAGCATCTGACGCATAACCCCCTTCTGGATAAGGATAAGGAGAAGAAGATGGATTCACCATATTGATAACCTTCTGGTCAACCCTCATCCAACCAGCATTATTGGTATAAAATTGTGCAAACCACCAAGTATTACCATCAGCAATAGGAACAAAATCATAATCCAGATTCGCTGAGTTGATCCTCGTGAGTACTGTATTCCAGTCAATAGCATTGGTTTCTGCCAATGTACGGGCAGATTGTACTAGAAATTTCGCATGATACCCATTGGCTAACTTGATTAACTGATCCTTGTTAATACTGATGCCATTAAATCCTTCAATGTTTATGCTAGTTGCCGCATTAGCATATTGAACAGAACTATCAAGATCTTTGACGGCTTGGGCAATAACCTCATCATAGGGGACAAAGCCTTCATAAGTCAGTGATTCCAATTCCGAACTCTCATCAAAAATCAGTGCCTTATCAAAAAGCAACCCTAAATAGCCAAAAGCTATACCTCTGAGAAAATACGCATACGCATTATATTGATTTTCTGTCTCTTGGTCAATTTCTATTTGTGCCAAGACAGAAATAATGTCGTTAGCACTAGTGGCTGCAGAGTACAATTCATTATACGGAATCTCTAAAAATCCCTTGTAGTTTGCAGTCACAGTATTGTTGATCGCACTATGAGAACCCAAACCATAGGGAGCACCCACAGTACCGGCTTCCCTCATCCCAAAATTTCCCCATGAAGATGTACCCACATCAGCTGCAACCAATAAAGTCATTGCTGGTTCAGGTTTAAAAAGTCCATTAAACCATTGATAAGCAGCACCATCAAGAACAGCTTTAAAGTCATCTTCGGTTTGAAGAACTCTTTCCGTTTCCGGTTCATTTTGATTTTCTACCTCTAGGCCCTGACAAGAGCAGAGAAAAATTGCAGTCAAGCAGAATATTACTATATTTTTCATCAATTGATATTTTAAAAATTAATTTCTAAACCTCCTGTAACAGTGGTAAAAGTAGGATACCCAAAGCCATCAAAATAAAAGTTTGTTTGGTCACCAACCCCACGAACAGTAACTTCAGGATCTACGCCAGAATAGTTATCTAATTGAAGAATATTTCGTCCAATTAAACTAAACCTAACATCAGCATTTCTGTTAAAAGCTTTTATTCCAGAAAACCTATAGCTGAGATTTAGTTCGCGCAGTTTGAGATAAGAAGCATCTTCAACAAAATGACTGGTTATGGCATTGATATTATACAATCCACTATAATAGTCTGAAGGCTTCTTAGAGCCTTCCGGCTTGCCAGTTTGATCAACCTCAGGATGTAACAACTCCCGATAGGTCCATTGCTTGGTGTTGTTATATACGTTTCCACCATTCTTCCAATCCCACAACATAAATACACTAAGACCTTTGTATCTAAAGGTCGAATTTAGACTTAGCGTAAAGTCAGGATTTATGTCTCCTATTTGAACCTGTGCTTTATTACCAGATTCATCCAGAAGAAACACTGGGTTACCATTCTCGTCCACAACGTACCCTTCATCATTGATTGAATGTTTGGAAGGATCCTGACTTGGAGCTAAATCACCAAGGCTAGTTAAGATTTGATTGCCAAGGTAAGCTCCAAATGGCTTACCATTTTCAATAATAAAAGCACTACTAGGTCCTATTTGCCATTTAGGTCGTTCTAAATCTGTTACTATCTGATTTGTCGATTGGAACAAAAAGGTGGTATCAAATGAAGCCTCTGGATTACTTATCCAATTGAAGCCTAAAGTTATCTCGTTGGTATAAGCAGAGAGCGTACCGGCATTTCTCCACTGCGAAGCGAATCCGCCAATTTCAACAGGAATGTCCACTGGCAATACTTGACCCCTGGTATCTTTTTCTGCATAATTATACTCAAAATTGATGAAATCAAATAGTTGAATATTTGTTCCTATTTCCAATTCCGCAGAGTAAAATGGACCTAATTCAGCATTACCAATAGTACTTTTTGTCGCTATACCAGAAGAAATGTTAAAAGTCTCGTATTGTGCAGTAAAAGGGGGTAAAAGTCCGGCAGTTCCATAAGAAGCACGTATCTTCCACTCTTGAATACCGGGAATGTTAAAATCTTCTGATATACGGTATGCCCCGGATATCCTATAAAAGGTTTGTTGTCGAACATCTGACCCGAAAAGAGAGTTGCCATCCCTACGAACCAAAAAATCTAAGAGATAGCGGTCTTTGTAATCAAGAGCAACAATTGTAGCAAAAGATTTTTCTACAATTTCAAAAAGAGATGACCCTACAAACTCGTTGTCTGCAGTGACGTTATTTAAGTCGTTGAGTGAAGTAACTCCCAATTCACCACCGCCTGCCGTAACACTATGAACTCGTCGATAATCATAAAGATAAGACAACTTGGCCTTTACATTAAGATCCTCGGTGACATCTCTATCAAGACTTAAGGTTGCCGAAATATTATCTTTTCGGTCTTTAGTTCTACCCCTTGAAATATATCCTCCGTCATAAGTACTATTTTCTGTATCTAGCCAACCCTTGTCAACAAAAAAGTCTCTATCAGTTGTTCTATAATCAACTCCATAAGCCCCTTGCAGTGATAAATAATCCGTTATATCGTATTCCAATCTATAGTTAGCTGTTACTCGTTGCAATTGAATCGTAACCTTTTCATTTTCTAACGTATAGAGCGGATTTGTTTCCGTTGATGGCCACTTTGTCTCGGCTTGGGCATTCCAATTGTATGGAGAACCGTCTTCATCATTTGGAGCACTCAAATCAGCATGGGGAGGAACAAACAAAATGTCATAAAAAGGGCTTCCGGCACCTAAATCAGGCTCAACACCTTCACTTACAGCAAAATAAGTTGATGTGCTTAGACGCAGTTTATCGGATATGTCAAGATCATGATTTAACCGGACAGTTTGACGCTCATATCCAAATGCACTGAAGTTTAAAATCCCATCTTGAAATAAATTTGAGGCAGCGATATAAGTAGTAGATGATTCTGTCCGACTAGCAAGAGATACTGTCTCCGTATGAGTCAAATTTCGATTAAAAAATTGTGATAGATTATCGTAGTATACGGGAAAAGGGTTATCAATAATCCTATCCTCTTCAAGAATGTAACCGCCTGCATCATCCAATAAAAACTGACCACTAGAATCAAGCTTGTAATTGTGGTGCTGTGCTATAGAAGGTTGCCTTCCTTCAGGTATAAACGTTAGCCCTATTTCATTTCTTATCCGGACAGAAGTGCCAAAGTTCTTACTTCCTCTTTTGGTAAAGATTTGTACAACACCATTGGCAGCTCGAGAGCCGTACAATGCCGCGGCAGCAGATCCCTTTAATACCTCCATACTTTCAATGTCCTCAGAGTTTATATCTGCAAGTGAACCCTCTAGTATAGTACCATCAAGTATAATTAGAGGTGCCTGATTTCCCAAAAGTGAACTAGAACCCCTAATTCGAATGTTGGAAGCAACACCAGGTAAGCCTGTTCCTTGAACCACAGTTACCCCAGCTACCTTCCCACGAAGAGCATTAGCAGCGTTTACCCCAGGTACTTCCTGAAGCACATCTTCGCTGACCTTTCCCACAGAAAAAGAAACTTTGCGTAGGTCAGTACGTCCAGCAACTCCCGTTAAGACAACTTCTTGAAGTTCACTGCCAGGATTAAGTTGGACACTGTAGGTATCGGCATCTCCAACAACAATGACCTGATTTTGAAATCCGATGTAACTGATTAGAAGGTTGTCTCCAGTTGCAGCACTTATCGTGAAATTCCCGTCAAAATCTGTTGAAACACCAATCCCGGTGCCTTGGATGACCACCGATGCTCCCGGCAAAGGAACCGACTGATCATCCACCACTGTTCCTCTAATTTCACGTTGTTGTCCATAAACGACAAGCAGAGAAAAGAGTAACAAGAATGAAGTTAAAAATTTATTCATAAAATTAGTTAGTTGTAAAAGCAGTATAGCAAATTTAAGAAATTTTTCCAAATATATTTACACTTCGTTAAACTATAAATTGAACAGGTGTTTGATTGATTAAATTGTCAGATACGGGACATCGTTGCTCAACAATCTCCAACCATTTATTAAGAAGTTTTTGATCTGCATCAGAATCTACATCAAACTTTACCTCTACATCGGTAAACCCTACTCGCTGGGAAGAATTTCCAGTTAAAAAATTGTTGGGGTTAATTGTACCATTTACAGAAATTTTAAGGGACTTTAGTTCAATGTTTAGTTCTTTCGCTACAATGTGTGCGACGATATTCAAACATCCTGCTAAGGATGCAAGTGTGTATTCAATAGGGGCGGCGGCATCGTCATTTCCCCCTAAAGATGGACGTTGGGCAATAGTGATCTCAAAGTTTCTCGAATGTCCGATGAATTTTGTGGCACTTATACTCTGCCCAGAATGTGAAATTGTTATATTACTCATTTTATAGGTTGTTATTTGGTTTGTTGGTTATGATATATGGTTAAATAAAAAAACTCCTTTGGGTATTGCTACTACCAAAGGAGTTCAAACTCTTTTTTTGTTTATTAATTCAGACAGTAGCAAAAACATAGGTAGGAAGACATATAACCAAACATACACTCAGAACGATATGTATATTCTAAATTTAAGTTTGATTGCTCCATCCTAATTGATTGACTATTGGTTTACTTTTCCAATTAAGACTGCAAATCTAAACAATTACACTGTACGATGAACAATCTCTTGATATAATTTTTTGAAATTTCTTACCCCTTATTAGATTAAATTCATTTTTTGCTTTTAAATGTTTATCCTAATTAGGTATCTAGTATGTATCTAGTATGATTATATATGTTATGTAAACTCTTGGGTTTTTGCTTTTAAAATGGTATAACTCGAAACAATTTCGTTTTTTAAAACTAAATAAGCCATTCTTTCTGAACAAATCAATACCTCAGTTAATTGTAAACCGACTGGGAAAAGTATCTATCCAAAAACTAAAACTCTATGGAAAATAAGATGTCAAAATGCCTGCCATCCCATGATGCCACTCAAAAATGGTCGATTTCGGTATTGTATGGTCTTTCAGATGTGAAACAAAAGATCTTACTGATAACTACATTAGTTTCCATCAGAATTGAACAAAACTGATAACCAAACAATCCCAAAAGATGGAATTCTTTTCAGAAAAATCAATTATGGGAGGGGAATAATTATTTGATTTACCTTACTTTCAATAAATTTCGGGGTACAGATTGGAAATATCCAAAAGGTGGAAATTTGTTCACAAAAGACTTGGTCAAATTGAATCTGCTACTAATCAGTTAACTGAGAAATTTTTGGTTAATCTTGGAAATAGTAACCATGTTTTATCAATATTGGAGTAAAATGAGGAGTTGTCTTCATTTTATAAACTCTCGGATTTATGGTCTAATTTCAGGATATCTAAACTAGAGTCTATAGATCAATGAGCATATGGAATTGGTGTTTTTCGCTATTAATTCAAAATTAGATATTTTTAGACTCTTAATTATATATTCATGGTTTTAAATACTATTCGATTAAAAACATCAAAACTTTACTCTTTTACCTTGATGGTAATGCTGATGATCTTTTTTATTGGCAGCACCAATTTGCACAAAGGAGCCAAAGAACAGGATTATTCAGCTAATTCTCAACCCTATCAATTTTCACTAGCCCAATGGTCAATTAATAAACAAATCAAAAACGGAGAGACCTCCCCTTATGAATTTGCTCGAATCGCAAGCGAATTGGGATTTACCGGATTGGAATATGTCAACCATCTATATCCAGCTTATAAGGATACTACCGATAGGGTTGCAGCAATTGATCGATTTGTTGAAAAAAGTAAAGCCGAATCTGAAAAATACTCCATGACCAATGTGCTAATTATGGTTGATGGTGAAGGAGATCTCGCATCTTCAGATTCAGAGACTAGATTACAAGCCATCGAAAAGCACAAAATATGGATCGATGCAGCCCATAAACTAGGGTGCTCTGCCGTTCGAGTTAACCTTTACGGAGAACAAGATCCTGAAAAATGGCGACAAAATTCCATCGAAAGTCTTCGCAAATTAAGTGACTATGCCGCAGATAAAAATATCAATGTCATCGTTGAAAACCACGGTGGAATTTCATCTAATGCTGTTGAACTAATGAAAGTGATTAACGGAGTGGAAAGAGAAAACTGCGGAACACTCCCTGACTACGGAAATTTCTGTATAAGCAATGACGGTTGGGAAGGCCTTGAAAAATGTACAAACCTCTATGACATATACCTAGGGGTAGAACAACTTATGCCTAAAGCCTTCGGCCTTAGTGCCAAATGCTATGATTTTGATGACCAAGGTCAAGAAACCTTTATCGATTTTGGAAAATTGGCTCAAATAGTGAAAGCCTCAGGTTATACCGGATTTATTGGTTTAGAATATGAAGGTTCAAAACTCTCCGAAGAAGAAGGAATCATCGCTGGACTGAACCTTCTCAAAAAGGTTTTCTGATAACCACATATGAGAAGTAAATCTAAGTAAGTGTTTAGTAATAATCTAATTAGTCAAAAGTCTTTAGTTCAAGGAAAACTTGGGCTGATGATGTTTTTTGATTTTTTTATCTGGGGGGCATTCTATGTCACCATGGGTACTTTTTTGGGAGATAAATTTGAAGCATCAGGAACCGATATAGCCAAAGCATTCGAAACCCAAGCAATAGGAGCTATAGTCGCACCAATAATAGTAGGAATTTTGGCTGATCGATATTTCTCAGCTCAAAAGCTGATGGGCTTCATCCATCTCATTGGAGCCGTACTCCTCTACTTAGCTGGAATGAGCAGTAGCTTTTCTGAGTTTTATCCCTACATCCTAGCGTATTTCATTCTCTATATGCCCACCATAGCATTATGCAACGCCATAGCGTTTCGGCAAATGAAAAATCCGGCCAAAGAATTTACCCCTATTCGAGTACTTGGAACCGTCGGGTGGATTGCCGCTGGAATCATTATCGGCTGGGCCAACTGGGAAGAAGGTTCTCTTGAAAATACTTTTTTTCTCGGAGCCGGAGCCTCACTCATCTTGGGATTATATTCTTTTGCTCTTCCCAAAACACCCCCAATTGTTGACCAAAACAACGAAAGTGCCTTTTCCATAGTTAAACTACTAGGGCTTGACTCTCTCAAAATACTTAGAAATAGGGCTTATCTATTGTTTTTCTTTTCATCCATTTTGATTTGTATTCCCCTATCGTTTTACTATTCCTGGGCAAATCCCTTTTTGAATGACTATGGGATGAAAGGAGCAGCAGGCATCATGACCATAGGACAAGTGTCAGAAGTATTTTTCATGCTTCTACTTCCATACTTTATCTTACGCTTTGGAATAAAAAACACCCTGGCCATCGGAATACTAGCTTGGGGATTACGCTATCTGTTATTTGCTTACGGGGGTGTTAATGAACAGACCTGGATGCTTATTATAGGTATTGTCTTACACGGGATTTGTTATGATTTCTTCTTTGTAACAGGTCAAATATATACGGAACTTAAAGCGGATAAGAAGTATAAGAGTTCGGCACAAGGATTGATTACCCTGGCTACCTATGGCGTAGGGATGTTTATAGGTTTCCGAATAGCAGGTAACGTTAGAGACTATTTTGTAGATGGAGAAGCGACCAGATGGTTTGAGTTTTGGTTAGTCCCCTCTATTATTGCCTTTGCGGTGCTGATTTTGTTTTATCTCGCTTTTAGAGAAGCCAAAAAATACTCAATCAATTCCTAAAAATGAAAAAAATTAAATTAGGAATCATCGGGGGTGGAGGAGATTCATTGATTGGAATTCTTCATCGAATCGCCGCCAGAATGTGGGATCGTTATGAAATCACCGGTGGTGTTTTCAACCCAGATTTCGAACTCAACAAGAAATACGCCCAACAATTCGGAGTGGATTTATCAAGGGTTTATCCTGACTTTGACACTTTTGTTGCCCTTGAATCACAAAAGCCCAAAGACCAAAAAATAGAAGTAGTATCGGTGCTTACTCCTAATGCACTGCACTTCCCTATGGCAAAAAAACTCTTGGAAAATAAATTCCACGTGATCTGTGAAAAACCCCTAACGACCAACCATAAAGATGCCATTGAACTTGAAAGACTTCAAAAAAAGAATGGAACTGTGTTTGCGGTAACCTATACCTATACAGGATATCCGATAGTTCGTCACATGAAGCATCTATTGAGTCAAGGTCATTTGGGGAAAGTCCAAAAAGTAGATATCCAGTACTACCAAGGATGGATCAATTCAGTTATTCATGATCCTGAAAAACGCAAAGGAGTTTGGCGACTAAATCCTAAGGTAGCAGGGATAAGTTCTTGTATTGGGGATATTGGCACTCATGCTTTCCATATGTTGGAATACCTCACAGGTCTGGAGGTTACTGAGTTGTTAGCCGACCTGAACACGCTATATGATCATAATCCTTTAGATGTGGACGGAACTGTCTTGATCCGCCTAAACAATAATGCAAAAGGTGTCATCAGAACCAGTCAAATTGCCAGTGGCGAAGAAAATAATTTAAGTGTAGCCATCTATGGTCAAAAGGGAGCATTTAAATGGGAACAAGAGAACCCCAATTTATTGTATCAACTATCAGATAGCGAACCCCGAAAAGTAATAAAGCCTGGAAATACCTATTGTTCTGATTTCGCTAATGATGGAACTAAATTGCCAGCAGGACATCCAGAAGGGATTTTCGATGCCATGGGTAACATCTACAAAGGGGTCGCAAAGGCAATCAGTGAACAAAAGTATTTTGATGGAGAATTCCCAACCCTTTATCAAGGCAAAAGAGGAATTCTGTTCATTGAAAAAGTAGTTGAGTCTCATAAGGAAGGAAACATTTGGAAATCATTGTAAAAACATGAAAACAATTAAAGGCCCCGCCATATTTTTGGCTCAGTTTGTTGATAATAATCCCCCTTTCAATACCTTAGAAGGACTTTGCCAGTGGGCAAGTGATTTAGGTTATAAAGGAGTCCAGCTCCCAACTTGGGAATCCTTTATCATTGATTTAGATCTTGCATCGAATAGTCAAGATTATTGTGATGAATTAAAGGGTAAAATCAATTCTTTCGGTTTGGAGATTACAGAATTATCAACTCACCTTCAGGGACAGCTAGTCGCGGTTCACCCTGCTTATGATGTGATGTTCGATAGTTTCGCCCCAGATAAATTGAAGAATAATCCGAAAGCCCGAACCCAATGGGCTATAGATACCGTGAAAAAAGCAGGTACAGCATCTCGACGTTTAGGATTAAAGGTACATGCCACTTTTTCGGGAGCCCTTTTATGGCACACCTTTCATCCCTGGCCTCAGAGACCAGCAGGACTTGTAGACTTGGGGTTCAAAGAACTATCCAAAAGGTGGCTACCAATACTTAATCACTTTGATGAACAAGGAGTAGATGTTTGCTATGAAATTCATCCAGGTGAAGATCTCCATGATGGGGTGACTTTTGAACGTTTCCTCAAAGAAACGGGCAATCACAATCGGGTAAAAATTTTATACGACCCAAGTCATTTTGTCTTGCAGCAGCTAGATTATCTGACCTACATTGACTACTACCATGAATTTATACGGTCTTTTCATGTTAAAGATGCTGAGTTTAATCCAAGTGGCAAAAAAGGAGTCTTTGGGGGGTATTGTGATTGGGTTGACCGAGCCGGACGTTACCGTTCACTTGGAGATGGTCAAATCGATTTTAAGACTATCTTCAGTAAACTCACACAGTATGGACTTGACCTGTGGGCAGTTATGGAATGGGAATGCTGTATTAAAAGTCCTGACCAGGGAGCCAGCGAGGGAGCTCAGTTTATTCAAAGACACATTATTGAAGCAACTCATAAAACCTTTGACGATTTTGCCGGAGGCCAGTCAAACGAAAATACCCTCAAAAGGATACTATCATTAGACTGAGTATGCCAAATAATGTTCATTATCAGGTCTTTAGGATTTATTTGATGCGAGTTTTCAAATCATCAATAGTTTTGCCCCGTGGAACGACTTTGTTCGGAATGCGATCCATTGATTTCTCGAACTCCTAAACACCTTAGAGAATTGATAACACATCATCAAAGGAGTCTTATTTTCCTAATCTCATGATCTTATCCATGACTGGGTTTTCATCCGCTGAATTAGAGCTGGAGCGATTCCGACTCATTATGGAGCTGCGTAGTCTCAACAGTAAAGTATCCGATATCAACTTGCGAATTCCTCCTTTTCTTGGGAATCAAGAGTCTTATTGTCGAAAAATAATTGCAGAGAAACTATATCGAGGGAAAATAGATCTTGTGATTAAATCGATTCCTATTAACCAACCCAACCAAAAAATAAATGTTGAATTAGTGAAAGGTTATATGGATGAACTGCGGCAAATTTATCGGGATTGTTCTATGGAAACACTAATGAGCTTGGCTGTAAAGATGCCTGAAGTATGGATAAGAGATTCTGCTGTTATAAGAGAGGATGAAAATGATAAATTTAAATCCGCTCTTGCTGATTTAATTGACAATCTCCATAACTATAGAATACAGGAAGGTGAGATTCTAATGAAGGTCTTAAAAGACTCTATCAAACTGATTGATTCTTTATTGATAACCACAGAAAAAAAAGCCCATGAAAGAGAAACCAATAAAGAAATTCGACTAAAAAAAATCATTAAGCAAGCCGGGAAAGAATACGATGAGAAAAGAATGGAGGAAGAAATATTATATTATTTGGAAAAGCTTGATGTCTCTGAGGAAATCGTTCGTCTAAAAAGTCATTTGGATTATTTTCAAAAAATCTTGTTGACAAACCCTCCTAATGGGAAAAAATTGGGCTTTATATCTCAAGAAATAGGAAGAGAGTTAAACACTCTTGGAGCAAAAATCCAAGATGCACCTATCCAGCGGTTAGTGGTTTGTATGAAAGATGAATTAGAAAAAATCAAAGAGCAACTTTTCAACATAGTATGATGTGAATAAGCTAATTGTAGTAACAGCACCCTCTGGAAGTGGTAAGACCTCCATTGTTAAATTTTTGATCAAAAACTGCTCACCTCCCTTATCTTTTTCTATATCTGCTACTTCCCGTCCTGCCCGCATGAACGAAAAACATGGTAAAGACTATTACTTTCTCTCGCTTCAAGAGTTTAAAAAACACATCAAAAGAGGTTTATTTGTGGAATATAGGGAAGTATATCCTAGACAATACTACGGGACTCTTCGATCAGAAATAGAGCGAATTTGGAAATTAAATCATCATATTTTATTTGATGTTGATGTTGATGGAGCCTCATTAATAAAAGATAAATATCCGGAACAGACTTTTGTTCTTTTTATCAAAACAGCTAAACCGCATGACCTTCAAACGCGCCTTGAGAGCCGAGGAACAGAAACCATAGAAGCTATGAAAGACCGATCGAAAAGAATTGCTTATGAACTTGAGATGGGACAGAAGATAATGGATGGTTCTGTGGTGAATATCAATTTGGAAAAAGCCCAGGAAGAGGCCCTGGAATATGTAGAGAACTTTCTGAATAGTTGAAACGGTTTGTCGGTTGTTTTTTTGGTTCTTTCAACCCTATCCACAATGGTCATATCAAGGTACTCATGAATTGCTTTTCAAAACTTGACCTAGATGAAATGTGGGTTATTGTCAGTCCATCAAACCCTTTAAAATCAAGGTGTCTTATTGATGAGAACCATCGCCTTGAAATGGTGAAATTGGCCACTATAAATATACCTAATGTTGTGGTGAGTAACTTGGAATTTTCTTTATCAAAGCCTAATTACTCCATCAATAGTCTATCAAAATTAGTGTCTATGTTCCCTGATACTCGTTTTGCTTTGATCATAGGTCAGGATAATTTGGTTGATTTTCATCTTTGGAAAGATTACACTCAAATTTTAGACCTTGTGGAGGTCTATGCACATAGCAGAAAGATAGCGCCGGTAGATTCTACTTCGGAGGTATCTAAGAAAATTAGATTGCTAGAATTTCCTGCTATTCCGATTTCATCAACAAAAATTCGGGCTTTACTTTCTGAAAATCTTTCGGTAAAAGATTTTGTTCCTTCATCGGTTAATAACTATATTGAATCGCATAATTTGTATCGGTAGAGTCATTTTCCTGATTACCCTGGAATGAAAAGACAGTCCGAGCAGAAAAAATCTTCATCAAATTATATCAAATCCGAATAATTCATATTAGGGGGGTAATATTTGGGTTTATTTTATTAACTTGCAGTTAGTTATGCTCATTTTGTACACAAGTTTGTCAAAATCGGCATTCTAGCTTTGACAATCAGCCATTTATAAATCTATCCACTACAACAAATCTCTTTTACTTGAACCGTTTTAGTCGGTTCATCAGAGAAAGGTAGATTCATCCCATTAATGCAACTTTAGGATAGGATTTTTAGTTATAACTGAACTTCCCCCCTATTTTGAGTTTCACATTCAAAAATTCGCTTCATTTTGGAAGATTTTCAGACGTGATATTTTCCTGTCCGGATTTGATTTACCGAGCAGTAAATCTTAACTTTCAACCCTTAGGACCAGATGCTTGGATTTTAATTCCCAGCAGATCAAAGGCCCGCTTTCTGGTTCCCTCTAGACCATGAAGGATAACTACCTCAGGGATTGAGTCTGTGTAGATATTGGGTTTTCCAATAATGCGAATTATCCCAGTCAGTTCGTTCATCAAGCTGGCAAAACTCATGACCTTGTCGCCATCTTTGTTGCGCTTACGCCTTACCTTGGTTTTGGTCTGGGCTGAACTTGAAGCAGATGCTACTACATCCTTGCGCTGGGCTTGTTTTCCTTCCAAATCATCTTCACTAAATAGAATCGGTGCCAGTTCTTTACGCAAATGATATGCCACATAGTAGGCCAGCATACACAAAAATACATGTACTTGCACCCGCTTCTTGCGCCGATGATGAATCGGGCGGATCTTCAAAGAAATGTTTTTCATCGACCGAAAGGCCGATTCCACCGCAGAAAGACGCTTATAGTCAAGGACGATAGATTCGTTGGACGGAGGAACTTCTTTTAGACTCGTCCGAAGGACATAGACCCCATCTAGCTCCGCTGACCGCTCAATAGCCGATTTATCCCGTCCATAGGCTAAATGCCCCTCTTTGACCTCCAGATGGAAGTACTTCTTCATCTTGTGCTTCTCTACAACCCTATCCACTTTTATGGCTATGGCAGTCTCGCATTTGAGGGGTTTTGTTTTTCGCTTAGTAGCAATCACTATCTGCTCTAAGGCCTTCTCGGTCTGCACCAGAAACTCCTCACGTCGCTTCTGTTTCATGGCTTTCTGAACAGAATTCTTGCAAAATATCAGCCGATCTTGGGGAAATAAATCTGTCTGTACCTCCATCAGACTCTGCTTATCCAGCTTATCCAGATCCACCGTTTTGGTCTGCTTGACCACACTTGCGATGGTCTCCTTACGCAAAGCCGAAATCCAATCCATACCCACAGGAACCAACTCTTGT
>MPMN01000054.1 GCA_002238525.1 Flavobacteriaceae bacterium bin25 | reverse complement strand
GGGGTTCAATCAAAATATTGGTGGTTGGGATGTGAGCAATGTAACTGATATGAGTTTTATGTTTGCTCATTCACCCTTTAATCAGGATATTGGGGTTTGGTCGGAAAAAACCGAAAAGGTGCTTACGATGAGTCATATGTTTGCCTATAATAGATCCTTCAATCAAAATATTGGAAATTGGGTTGTGGCTGATTTGAAGGATACCAGTTATATGTTTTGGAATGCTACCTCATTTAATCAAGATATCGGTAATTGGAATCTGGAAGCAGTGCAGACTACAAGGGGTATGTTTCAAGCTGCTAGATCGTTCAATAGTCCTATGTACGGTAATATTGGTGCTTGGAATGCTAGCGATATGAGTTATATGTTTCACCTTGCCACCTCTTTCAATCAAGATATTAGTGCCTGGGATGTACAAGCTGCGTCGAATGTGACCGGAATGTTTAAGTTTGCCAGATCATTTAATCAGGATTTATCCGGTTGGACTTTTTGGAGCGGCTTGACAAAATGTAGTGATTTTGTTAGAAAAGCTCCTGGTTATTCATTTCCTGATGATAAAAAACCTACTTTCCCAAACACATGTCAGTAATAATGGGCATAAACGTTACTTCATGCACTAGATTTCTTGTCGAAGCTTATGCGCCAAAAGGATGACCTGCATGGAAGGGATATATAATTTCTTATTGCGATGATACCGATAGGGTTAGAATGAGTTTTGTTCTAGCTGATTGTATTACATCTTGGGTGATAATCTTCGAGGACCTTTCGAAGAAAACTACTTGAAAGGTGGGTATAGATTTCAGTAGTGGTAATACTCTTATGACCTAAAAGGAGTTGTACAGACCGAATATCTGCTCCATTTTCAATTAAATGAGTTGCAAAAGAGTGCCTCAAAGAATGAGGACTGATTTTTTGGCTGATTTCACAAATTAATGCTGCTTGATTTATAATCTGGTAAACCATCACACGTGAAATAGATTTGTTTCTTCTATTTAAAAAAACAATATCACGAAATTTATTTTCAATTACTGAATGATTTCTTGTTTCTTTGATATAGCGATTCATCCAAAATTTGCATACTTTGCCGATAGGAACTAGTCGGTCTTTATTTCCTTTTCCCTTAATTCTCAAGACATTTTCTTTGAAAAACACATTTGAAAAGGTCAAGTTTACAAGTTCAGAAACTCTTAGTCCACTTCCATACAAGGTCTCCATGATTGCGCGATTTCTAATTCCTTGGGGGTGATCCAAATCGACACTTTCTAGCAAGGATTCGATTTGAGAGACTGATAAAATTGTGGGTAATTGTCTTCCTAGTTTTGGGGTCTCAATAACATCAGTTGGATTGGTAGTTCTGAGGTTTTCAAAAATCAGGTAATTAAAAAAACTTTTGTAGCAAGAGATATACCTTGATTGAGTAGATTTTTTGGATTTTTTGGATTTGTTATAGATGTAGTCAAGGATGGTTTCGGAAGTTATCTCTATGGGGCATTGATTGATTTGATTATGATCCAGGTATGCTATCAATTGTTTTAGGTCTGCAGTATATCCTGAAATTGTATTTGGAGAAAGTCCTCTTTCTATGGTTAAATAGGATTCAAAATCTAAAATGGCATCATTCCAAGAAATTGATCTTTTTGTAAAGGTCATTTAGCCAAATTTAGTCATTAGGGATATAAGTAGCCTTAATTATTTGTTGAAATCACTAGCGATATATTTTAAATGCTTTGTTGTGGGTAGGTTAAAAATTTAGATCTAATATTTTGGAATATTATTATAGGAATAATTTGAATTATACCCTTTCTGGCATAATATAAGTTGCATTTGGCTAGGTTTAATTCTTTGTTTTCCAATTTGTTCCGAACCAAGTGAACACCTATCTGCTACACAGGTTGCTCTCTTAATAAAGTTGCATTAATGGATTAATCCTAGGGTTTTAGTCGCTCGATTTTGTTTAACCATTCGTGAAAATGCGGGTTTTTTTCTCTCATTTGGTCTAAACCAATGGCTTCTGCTAAAATACAACCGTGAACAATTTTATTATACCCTCTGATTATTCTAGCCAATCTATGGGATGGGGATTTCTCACGTTTGTCGTTAATCATTTCGGGGTTTCTGTATTCGTTGAACGTAGTATCCAACTCTGCTGGATTAACCATATTCCCGAGATTTTTGTAAAAAATATCCTTTTCGTTAAATAATAATGCTTCAAATTCATGAAGTTGTATATAAGGTAAAAACCGATATCTTAGAGCATCTTCTACTTCATCTTTCATGCCTTTTTCTATGATTTCCAATCTTTTATACTTATTGGGCTGTGCTTCTGCCTCATCCCTATGTGGAAACTGACAGCCATACAAACCATAATAATCTATAAATGTGGCTACATAAGCACCAGGATCGTGTTTAAGGTGCTTTAAGATTTGCTTCTTCAAGACATCCCATTTAACAATACCACCTTTAGTTTTTTTATTAATGGAGCTTGTATTGAAACACCTAATTTTTCATAAAAATGGGGATAAAACAGTTCTGCAAAATTCTCCTTCGGTGTGTCCTTCACAAATTACAACAACCCTATCCCTATTCATTCAGTGTGTAATTAGGTTGTCCCGTAGTTATAATGTTCCGCTTCCATAAATCATCAATAGTATAATCTTCCAACCATTCTCGAAGTTCATTATCACTAAGGCGTTTAAACTTAGATTCTCCGTTCACTTGGTCAACGGTCAAAATATCCTCTGGGGAAAAATGGCTTAACAAATCGGTAGATTGTGTTGCTATAATTACTTGAGACCCTTTAGCCGCAACCGATTTAATCATTCCCGCAAGTTTGGCGATGGAACTTGGATGTAGTCCCAACTCAGGTTCATCAATAATTATAGTTTTGGGCAATTTTGGTTGCATGAATAATACAGTTAAAGCGATAAATCGAATTGTTCCATCAGATAAATTAGTAGCACCGTAAGTAATATCGCTGTATTTATCAATCCATAAAAGACGAACTAAACCCTTACTATTTGCCTCAAAATAAAAATCCAAAAAGTAAGGGGCTATTGATTGAATAGTTTTGACAATCAAATTATAAACAATTGTATCTGACTTTCGTATTTCGTATAAAAATGCAGCTAGATTAGCCCCATCATTATATAAATAATAGATGTCAGTGTCTATACTACTTAATCTTGTGAAAGGCGAATTACTGCTACTATCGTGGAAATGATATTTTCTTAAACCATTCAAATAATCAATAATATATTTCGCTCCATAGCTATCCGTTATTTTAATTCTAGCTTCTCGGTCTGAATAGCTTATGTCATATCCTAAATAACTCCCATGAATAAGTCTTTCCTCTACAAATACAAATCCGTCAACTCCGGATTCTAGTTTTACCGAATACCCATTCCGGCCGTTTGAAAATTCAACTTTGAAGGAAATTTTATTGCTAGTTTTCTGTCCCTTATGTAGAATCTTATCACTTCCACCCGATAGAGCGATATAATGGTTTAAATTCCTATTGCATAACCTATTCAAGAAATCAAAAAACGATATGAAGTTACTTTTACCACTTCCATTTGCACCTATTAAAATATTAATAGGCTTCAAATCAATTCTTTCCGAATTAATAGACTTATACCCCTCAATCTCTATATAGTCCATTTAACTTTTGCCGACTTTAATCCTCCAAATTTAGCAATATTTAATTTGTTGTTTTTTTAAGATGAAACTGATGGTATTCTTCAAATTATTTGTACCACCTTAGGGAGTATCCCAAAAACTGCTAAACCACATCATTCCAATCATAAGGACTATGGGATTATCTACATATCAAAAAGCAAAGAGTAATTTGAGAGAATAGTCTATGTTCATATAGATCTAATTATCAATGTATGCTTTAGAACAAAGTCGTTGATGTAATTTAGCCCTAATTTATTCATATGCGAATTACCATAATAAACGGTCCTAATTTAAATTTACTCGGTAGGAGAGAAAGCCAGATATATGGTGTACAGACATTTGAAGCATATCTCAGTTCTCTACAAAGCCAATATAATTATATTGATTTTTCAGTATTTCAATCAAATATTGAAGGCGAGTTAATTACTTATTTACAAAAATCAGAACATAATTCAGATGGCATCATACTCAATGCAGCTGGTTATACACATACTTCGGTTGGTATTGGTGATGCAATAAGGGCTATTGATACTCCGGTTGTTGAAGTGCATATATCTAACACGTTTGCTAGAGAGTCCTATAGACACAAATCTTTTCTTACACCATATGTAAAAGGGTTGATTGTAGGGTTTGGTCTTGATGTCTATCGACTTGCCGTTGAAAGTTTCTTACAGAATACTAAAAAAACCTCCAATCGGTATGGTTAATCTCTAAGAATTGAATACCTCCAATTTATTGAATTACAATTGTATAAAGTTCATTTCTAAAAATGTTATAGGCTCGCTTGATTCTCTTTATAGGACTAATAGAAATTAAAAACCTTACACGATAAAGAAAAATGACTTTTCACATTCTTGCTTATTAGAAAATGTTTTCTGATGGATAGAAATTTGATTTGATGCAACCTGTCGAAATTTAGTTCTAATTCTTTTTCAATCTTTACTAGGAAAGATGAAAGGGTATGTTTTCGATTTGGCCACGACCTTTGCCTGGTAAAACATAACAACGTTATGTTTACGAGGAGTATAATATAATTGGGAAGATAAACAGAATCCCATAAGCCATCATTCACAGAAAATAATCACGCTGAGTTTGCTTATGCTTATTTATACCTTATATAATTGGAATAAAATTTCTTAAATGAGAATCAGTCAGGAAAAGTCGAAGCTATACTGGGAATCAAAATGTCCTATATTGGTAGGATTTTAGGAGGTGGTAGATTATAACAATACAGCCTGAAAGAAAATTCCAAGAGATGTCATACTATTTTAGCCTTAAAATCCTTTCGACTGAAGGAGAGATCTACAGATGAATTACTTCATCATAAGCATCAGCAACCGCTTCCATCACCGCCTCACTCAAAGTAGGGTGGGGATGTATAGCTTTGAGTAACTCATATCCTGTTGTTTCTAATTTTCTTGCCACAACAGCTTCAGCAATCATATCAGTAACACCTTCACCGATCATGTGACATCCCAAAAATTCTCCATACTTAGCATCAAATATAACTTTGACAAAACCTTCAGGTTTTCCTGCAGCTTGTGCTTTTCCAGATGCAGAAAAAGGGAATTTACCAATTTTTAATTCAAAGCCTTTTTCAGCAGCTTGTTTTTCTGTTAATCCCACTGAAGCTACTTCAGGAAGACAATAAGTGCATCCGGGGACATTTTCATAATTCAATGGTTCGACTTGATGGCCTGCAATTTTTTCAACACATAAAATGCCCTCAGCCGATGCAACATGTGCTAATGCCGGGCCCTCAATTATATCTCCTATTGCAAAATATCCTGGGATATTTGTTTTATAGAAATCATCAACTAAAATTTTGTCGTTATCAACAACTATACCAACATTTTCAAGACCTATATCTTCAATATTGGATTTAATACCAACAGCAGAAAGTACTAGATCAGCTGTAATTTCTATTTCTCCTTTTGGTGTATTGAGGGTAACTGCTACTCCATTTTCTAAGGGTTTAACACGGGTTAATTCTGATTTGGTTAATACATTCATTTTCTTCTTACTAAAACTTCTTTCCAGCTGTTTTGAAATGTCAGCATCCTCTATTGGAAGAATCCGGTCTAAATATTCGACTAGGGTAACTTGTGTGCCCATAGCATTATAGAAAAAAGCAAATTCAACCCCAATTGCTCCCGAACCAATTACCACCATACTTTTCGGTTGCTTTTTTAGGGACATGGCTTTTCGGTAGCCGATAATTCTTTTTCCATCTTGTTTTAGTTGTGCAATTTCTCTTGATCGAGCACCGGTTGCAATAACAATGTTTTTAGCAGAAATTGTTCTGGTTTTCTCTCCATTCGTAATTTCTATTTTCTTTTTGGGTAAAAGTCTTCCGTGTCCATTTAAAATGGTTATTTTATTTTTTTTCATCAAAAAATTAACCCCTTTGCTCATCGTATCAGCAACTTTTCTGCTTCGATTTACAACCGCATCAAAATCTTGTTTTACTTCTTTTACTTGGAAGCCGTAATCTTCGGCATTCTGTAAATAGTTGAATACCTGAGCAGATTTTAAAAGTGCTTTGGTTGGAATACAACCCCAATTTAAACAGACCCCACCTAGTTCTTCTTTTTCGACAATTGCCGTTTTCATTCCAAGCTGAGAAGCTCTAATAGCCGTTACGTATCCGCCGGGGCCACTACCAAGAACAATCAAATCAAAATCTACCATTTATTTAAAATAATATTGAGCAAATTTAAAAAATCGAGACCTAGATATCTCTATGCTGGATTGATGCCGAATTCACGCAGTAGCGATTTCTTGTGTTAGTAGGACCATCTTCAAAGATATGTCCTAAATGGCCTCCACAGTGGGAACAAATAATTTCGGTTCTAACCATTGAATGACTCAAGTCCGGTAAATAGGAAACCGATCCTTTTATTGACTGATCAAAACTTGGCCATCCGCATCCACTTTGAAATTTATGTTTTCCTAGAAATAATTTTTGTCCACAACCCTTACAGACAAAATGTCCATCAAAATAAAAATCATTGTATTTTCCACTAAAAGGTGCTTCTGTACCCTTTTCTATGAGGATGTGGTATTCCAATGATGTCAACTGTTTTTTCCAGTCTGTTTTCGACTTTTTTAAAGGAGAATCACTCATTGATTTCTTTAGGTTTGAACTCAAGAGCTACTGAATTGATACAATGTCTTTGGCCAGTAGTTTCTTTGGGACCATCATCGAAGCGATGTCCAAGGTGTCCACCACACTGGCTACATTTTAGTTCCTCTCTTCGATATCCAAGAAGATAATCTTCTCCAAGTTCAATGTTTGAATCAATTCCTTGATCAAATGAAGGCCATCCAGTACCTGAATCGTATTTATGCTTTGATTCATAGAGGGGAGCTAGACAACCAGCACAGTGATATGTGCCCTCTTGATAATGTTTATCGTATTTTCCTGTAAACGGTTTTTCTGTTCCAGCTTTACGAAGCACATAAAACGCTTCAGGACTTAATAGCGCTTTCCATTGAGATTCTGATTTAGTAACTAGATAAACTATATCATCTTCTTCGGTTTTTTCTTTTTGAGCATTTAAGCATCCAAGACAAACCAGTGATGAAAATAAAGCCAGAAAAATAAAATTACTCATTCGATAATTTAATAGTTAGAGAATTCTTGTCATTCAAATCCTAATGAGCATTGGTTATCATTATACAACATGACAAAGATACCTAAGAATAATATAGTTGGCTTTGTAGTTTAACTTCTCCCAATATTACACTCTTCATATGAGTTAAATTACCTACTTAGAAACCCAATTTTAAGGAACTTGTCATGAAATTTTATTCTCCTTTCAAAATGGTGCTAGTTCAACTTTCAGCGGACAAAGGAATTATATTAGGTTATATAGGGTACACTTTAACGACAGGGTGAAGTAAAAAAGAGGCACCCCTCAATTTGTTCTTGTCTCAATATCTATTAGTTATTGCCTGTACAATACTATATTTGAATAAATATTGATATTAAAATAATTCCATTTGAAAAATTTTAAAAAGGGAGATAAAAAACTAATTCGGGCTTGGGCCGTTTACGACTGGGCCAATTCTGCGTATGCTCTTGTGATATCTTCGGCGATATTTCCCATATTCTATGGGAGTATCCTGGATGATAGTGATACCATCTCAGTATTAGGTACTGAAATACGGAGTACAGCTTTAATCAGTTTTATAACAGGTATATCCATTCTTATAGTAACATTTATTACCCCTATTCTCTCTGGGGTTGCCGATTATATTGGAAACAAGAAAGTATTCATGAAATTTTTTGTCTATTTGGGTTCCTTATCTTGTATCGGATTGTATTGGTTTGATGCTGATAACATTCAGTTAGGGATTACTTTTTATGCTTTAGCATTGATAGGGTGGACAGGTAGTCTAGTTTTTTATAACTCCTACTTGCCAGATATTGCTTTTCCCAATCAAATGGACAAAGCTAGTGCAAAAGGATTTTCATATGGCTATGTAGGTAGTGTAATACTCTTGGTGTTTAATCTCTTAATGGTAATGAATCCTCAATGGTTTGGCATCACAGGTACAGAATCCGAACAAGCTCTAAAGGCCATGCGATATTCTTTTATCACCGTTGGGATTTGGTGGTTCCTTTTTAGTCAATACACTTTCTCCATTTTACCCAAGGGGATTAAGAAAGTAGATGAAATTCAAAATGTACTATTCAATGGATTCTATGAATTGATATCAGTTTGGAAACTATTCAAAAAGTATATTGGGCTGAAGAGATTTTTAACTTCCTTTTTTATTTACTCAATGGCTTTGCAAACTGTATTGATTATTGCTGCATATTTTGGAGAACAAGAAATCAATTGGACGGATGATTCTCAGAAAACTATTGGTCTGATAACCAGCATATTGTTGATTCAAATTGTAGCTGTTTTGGGTGCGGAACTTACTGCAAGAGCATCAGGAAAATTTGGGAATATTCGCGTATTAATTGTGCTGAATATCATTTGGGCTATTATATGTATTGCCGCTTATAAAGTCTACGAGCCGAACCAATTTTATGTCATTGCCGGCTTTGTTGGGCTAGTCATGGGTGGTGTACAAGCTTTATCTCGATCAACTTACTCAAAACTAATGCCCCAAACAAAAGACACTACATCTTTTTTTAGCTTTTATGAGGTAACTGAAAAGGTTGGAGTCATCATCGGATTAATCACTTTTGGTCTTCTTGACCAAATTACCGGAAGTCTTCGCAGCTCAATTACGTTCTTTTTGATTGTATTTTTAATAGGAGCACTACTCCTACTTAGGATTCCGAGAGTAACCAGACTTAGTCTACAAAACTAATTCTTCCAGATCCCAATACTTTTTGTGAGCGATTTTCAGGATCACCGTAACATTTAATACGCCCTGAACCGCTTACATTTCCATTGAAAGATTCGCTCGCATAGAGATGTACCGCACCTGAACCACTGATATTACCGACGGCTGATTTGGCCTTCAAATCCGAGGCCTTTATAACTCCTGATCCTGCTAAAGAAAAATTTGCTTTCTCAGTTTGACCGGCAAATACTAGACCTCCAGAACCCGATAAAGCTACCTCTATTGCATCACTAGTTATGTTCAAATCAATTTTGCCTGACCCAGAAAGGGAAACTTTCAATTTATTTGATTTTAAATTTTCACTACTCTCAATCTTACCCGATCCGCTTAAACTAAGACCCTTTAGTGATTCAACAGGAACAACAGCTGTTATTGAACCTTTTGACCAATTTGCCCAGCTTCGACCAGATTTAGATTGGATATGCAATGTGCCGTTTTTGACATTAGTGGAGAAATTGGAAAGGTCTGACCCCTCTAGAGTGATTTTACCAGGTTTGCCTCTGGTTAATTCTATCTTGTGCGAACCGGATACTTTCAAAGAGTGGTAATAACCAACATCTCGAATTTCTTTTTCCTGCTGGCCATGAATTTGGTTTATGGGACTTAAAACCAAAGCAGATAAAATTGCTAGTGTAAAAATACTTTTCATTTTTATGATTGAATTAAATTATAATAGGTGACTATTGTTTATATGAATGTTTGAATTTTCGACCAACTTCCCTTTGGTCGGTTTATTTATTCTTGGACTTGGAAACCCATCAAAATGTAACGCCAAGAAGATAATTTTTGTAATATCTGAAATTTTAGCACTAAATTAATAGTCTCTATTTCTTTTAGTGTGGTTTTGACTAAAAATTCGGAGTCTGTCACAGACTCCGAAAATCTTACAATTAAAATAATTATGCTAAATATGTGACGATGATGACAAAAAAGAAGTTCTACTTCATCCGAAGTGTACTAGAACCAATTATCTAATTGGAGTAACTTTACGTTTGATTGGTTGACTTATAATATGTATCCTTATCTTTGGGACAAGGGTTGCCGCCTATTCATTCAGAAAAGAGATGCCATTCCTTATCTTATACGGCATGGATTGTACTAAAGCTCCTCCGTAAGTTGCATTTTGGTAAAAACTAAACTGTGCTTGGATGGAATGCCTAATTCGTTTTATTCTGTTGTATTGTGAATATTGAAAAACACAAATGAATTGTAATTTACCTTGATTGCGTTGATTTGGCACAACAATTGTAACTTAGTGTGAGAGTTGTAAAATAATCAATATAAGCTTTTGTTCGGTGGAATAAACATTATAAACTGACAATATGACACACTATTAAAATTTAATGAAAGACAGAAATAATAATAAAGAAGATTTATTTTTTGCAAATGAAGAACTAGAACTTGAGGGTGATTTTCTTTCAGTTGTTACCGATGGTAAAGAGGAAGAAAGCCGTGAACCCAAAAAGCTTCCTGAATCTCTTCCTATACTTCCGCTAAAAAACACCGTCTTATTCCCAGGTGTAGTTATACCCATAACTGCTAGTAGAAAAAAAGCAGTTGACTTAGTAAAAGAGATTATTGAGGATGAAAAACTTCTTGGTGTAGTAGCTCAGAAGTTATCTGATATAAAAGATCCCAAACCCGAAGATCTCAATTCAGTTGGTACAGTAGCAAAAATTCTAAGGATAATTGAATTACCTGATGGAACTACAACTGTAATACTTCAGGGTAAAACCCGCTTTAACTTAAAAAGGGTTGTCCAATCAGACCCCTATCTAATTGCTGAAGTTGAGAATGCACCTTATTCCTCTTCCATTGAAAGCAATAAGGAGTACAAAGCTGTAATTGAGACAGTTAGAGACATAGCTGAACGTATTATCAAAGAGAGCGAAAATATTCCCTCAGAAGCCTCTGTTGCGGTAAAAAATATCAAGAGCGATAGTTTTTTGATCAATTTTATTTCCTCCAATATGAGTTTTCTAGTTAATCACAAACAAGAAATACTAGAAGAGAATGATATTTTTAAAAGGGCAATGAAGTGTCTCAGGCTACTGAACGAAGAATATGATAGGATATTGTTAAAAAATGATATTCAATCTCAAGTTAGAAAAGATATTGATGTACAACAAAGAGAGTACTTTTTGCATCAACAGATGAAAACAATCCAACGAGAACTTGGAAAGGATAACTATGAAGATGAGATTGAAGAGATTCGAGGAAAAGCAAAAAAGAAAAAGTGGGATTTAAAAGTTCAAGAGGCATTTGATAAAGAGCTTGTTAAGCTTCAGAGAATGAATCCCCAAGTTGCTGAATACTCTGTTCAAAGAAACTATTTGGATTTACTTTTGGAATTACCATGGGGAGAGTATTCCAAAGACAAGTTAGACCTGGTTAGAGCCCAGAAAATATTAGATAGAGACCATTTTGGGTTAAAAAAAGTCAAGAGACGAATGATTGAATTTTTGGCTGTTTTTAAATTAAAAAAAGACATGAAGTCTCCTCTTTTGTGCTTGGTTGGTCCTCCAGGTGTTGGTAAGACATCACTCGGAAAATCAATAGCTGAAGCCTTGGGAAGGTCATATGTTCGAATTTCACTTGGCGGACTCCACGATGAAGCAGAAATCAGAGGACACCGAAGGACCTATATAGGGTCAAGACCGGGAAGAATCATTCAGAGTATAAAGAAAGCCAAGACAAGCAACCCGGTTTTTGTTCTTGATGAAATTGATAAAATAGGAAGAGGATCTCATGGAAATCCTGAAGCAGCTTTTCTTGAGGTTCTAGACACAGAGCAAAACAACTCATTTTATGACAATTATCTTGAGGTTGGTTATGATTTAACAAAAGTTCTATTTGTAGCAACAGCAAATAATATTACTCAAGTGCATTCGGCTTTGAAGGATCGTATGGAAATTATCGAAGTTTCTGGATATACTTTAGAGGAAAAGGTTATGATTGCTAAGAAGCATTTAATTCCTAAATTGATTAAAGAGCATGGCCTAAAACCTAAGGAGTTAAAATTGACCAAGTATGTGATTGAAAAATTGATTGATAATTACACAGATGAATCTGGAGTACGAGGACTCGAGAAACAAATAGCAAGTTTAGTTCGTTATACAGCCAAGTCAATTGCTATGAACGAAGATTATAGCATTTCTCCAAAGGTGTCTGAACTGACAACTATATTGGGACCAGAAATCAAGAGAAGGGAGATCTATGAAACCAATCAAGTAGCTGGTGTAGCAACAGGCCTTGCTTGGACTTGGGCAGGTGGTACTATATTATTTATCGAATCTGCTATCACCAAAGGAAAGGGCAGGTTATCCTTTACTGGTAATCTAGGTAAAATTATGACTGAGTCGGCAACTATTTCTTTGGAGTATATAAAATCAAATGCTTCACTTTTAGGATTAGAGAACTTTGATTTTGAAAAATACAACGTGCACATTCACGTTCCTGAAGGGGCTACTCCTAAGGACGGACCAAGTGCTGGGATAGCCATGTTGGTTTCTTTAGTTTCTTTATTTACCCAAAAAAGGATAAAGAGTAGATTAGCCCTTTCTGGTGAAATTACTATAAGAGGAAAAGTATTGCCAGTAGGTGGTTTAAAAGAAAAGATTTTGGCAGCAAAGAGATCCAAAATCAAAGAAATTATTTTGAGTGAAGCCAATAAGAGTGACGTAGACCATATCGAACAAGAGTATCTGAAAGGACTCACTTTCCATTTTGTTACCGATATGCTTGATGTGGTGAAGATTGCCGTTACTGGCCAAAAGGTAATAAACCCTAAAATTCTCTAGCTTTTGGCTTCATATTTATCCCTTTAACACTATATAAACTCAAGAAATAACAGACCAATAAATTCTATCAAAGCTGTTGGTCACATGACGCATCACTTATTTGATCACTGATTATGTGATTAAAATCATCTTAAATCCGATATTTCTACTTATATATAAGTAATTATATTATAACAATATAGGTAGTAAATCATGGTTTTTACTGTTCATATTATTCCAATTAATCATTAGTATTTAATGTATAATATTTCAATTAATATATAAGTTATATTGTCTTATTACTTGATATTATATTTGATCCAGATTACAGACCGAGTCCTCTTATTCGTCAAGCCCATAGGGAGGGAAAAAGAACCAAAACTGAAATTCAAAGGATAAGAAATTGATTTTATTGGAGTTGTTCGAAAACATTGTCTCTGGTAAATCAACCCTGACTTCGTCGGTTTGAAATCCCAACTAATTGACACTGATTTTGTTAAAAAAAACACGGTACGCTACAAAAAGGTAATTCTCAGAAATAAATCGATGCGATACAGATGGAAAAGCTAATCTGTATTGTACACTATTTTACTCAGGTCCCTGGGAACGGTCCTGGTTTGAAGCTTCAAACCTAAAGCATGATATATCCTTGTCTGTGTATCATTGTGCATGTTTCACTATAAACTGCGCCACTGTTTCAGTGCAAACTGCGCCACTGATTTCAGTGCAAACTGAGCCACTGATTTCAGTGCAAACTGCGCCACTGATTTCAGTCAAACTGCGCCACTGGTTTCAGTGCAAACTGCGCCACTGATTTCAGTCAAACTGCGCCACTGATTTCAGTCAAACTGCGCCACTGATTTCAGTGTAAACTGCGCCACTGATTTCAGTGTAAACTGCGCCACTGATTCACTTTAATTGAGCCACCCCCTTTTTTGGGATAATTTCGGTAGTTAACAATTAATTATTTGCTTATGTCAAAAATGCTTCATCCTATGGATTTAAAACAAATTATTATTGGTCATCTACACGGATATAGTATCCGTAAGATTTCCCGGATTACCGGTATTTCTCGCAACACGGTAATTCGTTATGTTGATTGGATAAAATCCAGTCGGTACACTTTTGAGGAATTACGATTGAAAGATGCATCATTTCTTGGTCAGTTGTTTGTAGGTTCTCAAGAGAAAGATAAGTCTCGTTATGAGGTTTTACTACCCTATTTAGAGCAGATGCATCAGCATCGTCAAGAGACGGGTTTTACGTTTCTTCATCACTATGAGGAATATGTACAAGGGGTAAAGAACCCTTATGGTTACACTCGATTCATAGCCCATTACAAGAAGTTGTATGCTCAGCCCGAGCCATCAATGAAGTTGGAGCATGTACCTGGGGAGAAGATGTTCATTGATTTTTCGGGCAAGAAATTATCCTTTACCGACAAGGCCAGCGGTGAGACTAAGGAGGTGGAGTTATTTGTAGCGATACTTCCCTATAGTCAATACACTTACGTAACTGCTTGTATGACTCAGCAGCGTGCTGATTTGATACGTTGTTGTAAAGGAGCTATGTCTTTTTATGGCGGTGTTGCCCGTATTCTGGTTCCGGATAACCTGAAGGCTGCGGTAGATCGTGTAAGCCGTTATGGTTCAAAAGTAAATGCTGTATTCCGTGATTTTGCTAGTCATTACGATTGTATGGTCTATCCTACCCGTGCGTATCGTCCTCAGGACAAGGCATTGGTAGAGAATGCGGTAAAATTGATGTATCAGCGGATAAGGTATCCTCTATCGAAGATGGACTTTTTTTCTTTGTCGGACATCAATGTGGAGATGGACAAGCGTTTATTGAAGTACAACCAACAGAAGTTTAAGACCAGGGATATTTCGAGGGAAGAGTTATTTATCGGGGAAGAAAAGTCTTGTTTGAGGGCTTTGCCTAGTGAGGAATATGTGGTGAAAGGCTATTGCAAGTCTAAGGTGCAGAAGATGGGTTATGTTTCCTTTTCTCCGGACAAGACGTATTATAGTGTTCCTTATCGTTTTATTGGTTATCGGACGGAGATACACTACACCGATGACCTTGTGGAGGTGTATTACAAGCATGAACGCATAGCGTTTCACCAGCGTCAAAAGGTATCTGGGAAATACATCACCAACAAAGCCCATTTAACCAAAGCACATCAGCATTATAGGGATTGGGCTCCTGCCGATTTTATCCAACAGGCCGGGGAATATGGAGATGATGTGGTGTTATTTGTGCAACATGTACTTCGTAGTTTTCGTGATCCTAAAGTAGGTTATCAGCGGATGAAAAAGTTATTCCGTCTTGCTTCATTGTATGGAAAATCGAGATTGAATGGGGCTTGTAAGCTAGCTTATGAACAACGGACGACTTCGTACCATAAGGTTGTTGAGATTTTAGAGAAGAATCAGGATAAGCAGTCTCATTCTGTAGAGGGAGAAGATATTCCATCCACTCCTGAACACGATAACATCAGAGGTCCGGAGTCCTATACCTAATGATGATGACTATAAAACATTTTTTGTCCTTGTTTTCAGGGTTTTCATGTTTTGAAAGGGCTTGCTTTTGTTGGTCTTTTCTGCTGCGATTGATGGTCTTCAAACGATTATTCAAAGGGGATTTAAGCTTAGGTAGAGAAAAACTAATTGTTGAATACAGATGATGCATACTTGTCCACCCATTCCAAGGCTATATCTTCTTGTCTTGGATTTGATGGTAGCGTTACACCAGTTGTATCTGGAGACCGTTCGAATAACTGAACCCTTTTTTGATGAGTATCTATCATTATTGGTTGATAGGCAGTGGGCGGATCGTGAGGGTCGCAAGATGGAGTGCTTATTGCATGATGCGGGTTTTGGTATCCAAGCTACTTTGTTGGTAGTAACTGATAGGATATGGTGTGTATTGTCCTGCAATTTCATTCCTGGTCTGAGGAGTTTGGGTTTTGTCCAATACTGGGGGAATGTCCTTATCCCGGAATTGTCTGGTCAGGTGAAGATCTGTCTGTCTGGAGTGCAGAAGGTGGGTTCTGTTTCCTTGTTTTCAGGGTTTTCATGTTTTGAAAGGGCTTGCTTTTGTTGGTCTTTTCTGTTGCGATTGATGGTCTTCAAACGATTATTCAAAGGGGATTTAAGCTTAGGTAGAGAAAAACTAATTGTTGAATACAGATGATGCATACTTGTCCACCCATTCCAAGGCTATATCTTCTTGTCTTGGATTTGATGGTAGCGTTACACCAGTTGTATCTGGAGACCGTTCGAATAACTGAACCCTTTTTTGATGAGTATCTATCATTATTGGTTGATAGGCAGTGGGCGGATCGTGAGGGTCGCAAGATGGAGTGCTTATTGCATGATGCGGGTTTTGGTATCCAAGCTACTTTGTTGGTAGTAACTGATAGGATATGGTGTGTATTGTCCTGCAATTTCATTCCTCTTCTGAGGAGTTTAGGTTTTGTCCAATACTGGGGGAATGTCCTTATCCCGGAATTGTCTGGTCAGGTGAAGAGCTGTCTGTCTGGAGTGCAGAAGATGGGTTCTGTTTCCTTTTCTTCGGACAAAACGTATTATAGTGTTCCTTATCGTTTTATTGGTTATCGGACGGAGATACATTACACCGATGACCTTGTGGAGGTGTATTACAAGCATGAACGTATAGCGTTTGACCAGCGTCAAAAGGTATCTGGGAAATACATCACCAACAAAGCCCATTTAACCAAAGCACATCAGCATTATAGGGATTGGGCTCCTGCCGATTTTATCCAACAGGCTGGGGAATATGGAGATGATCTGGTGTTGTTTGTGCAACATGTACTTCGTAGTTTTCGTGATCCTAAAGTAGGTTATCAGCGGATGTACAAGTTATTCCGTCTGGCCTCATGGCATGGAAAATCGAGATGGAATGGGGCTTGTAAGCTAGCTTATCAACAACCGACGACTTGGTATCATAAGGTTGTTGGGATTGTAGAGAGAAATCCGGACTGGCAGTCCAAGGCTATGGATAGTGAGGATATTCTTGTGCCACTGATACACAAGGGTATCAAAGGGAATAATGTGCCATTACAGAAAAACAAATTTTTTATTATAGGTTATGAATAACCGGGAAACGATTCAACGGCTGAGACTTCTACGCATGGGAGTGATGGCTCAGTTACACAAGCAGCATCTGGAGACTAACCGGATGACTGAAACCACTCCCGATAGGTATCTATGGTTATTGGTTGATAGGCAGTGGGCGGATCGTGAGGGTCGCAAGATGGAGTGCTTATTGCATGATGCGGGTTTTGGTATCCAAGCTACTTTGTTGGTAATAACTGATAGGATATGGTGTGTATTGTCCTGCAATTTCATTCCTGGTCTGAGGAGTTTGGGCTTTGTCCAATACTGGGGGAATGTCCTTATCCCGGGATTGTCTGGTCAGGTGAAGAGATGTCTGTCTGGAGTGCAGAAGATGGGTTATGTTTCCTTTTCTTCGGACAAAACGTATTATAGTATTCCTTATCGTTTTATTGGTTATCGGACGAAGATACATTACACCGATGACCTTGTAGAGGTATATTACAAGCATGAACGTATAGCGTTTGACCAGCGTCAAAAGGTATCTGGGAAATACATCACCAACAAAGCCCATTTAACCAGAGCACATCAGCATTATAGGGATTGGGATCCCACTGATTTTATCCAACAGGCTGGGGAATATGGAGATGATCTGGTGTTGTTTGTGCAACATGTACTTCGTAGTTTTCGTGATCCTAAAGTAGGTTATCAGCGGATGAAAAAGTTATTCCGTCTGGCCTCATGGCATGGAAAATCGAGATGGAATGTGGCTTGTAAGCTAGCTTATCAACAACCGACGACTTGGTATCATAAGGTTGTTGGGGTTTTAGAGAGAAATCCGGACTGGCAGTCCAAGGCTATGGATAGTGAGGATATTCTTGTGCCACCGATACACAAGGGTATCAAAGGGAATAATGGGCCATTACAGAAAAACAAATTTTTTATTATAGGTTATGAATAACCGGGAAACCATTCAACGGCTGAGACTTCTACGCATGGGCGTGATGGCTCAGTTACACAAGCAGCATCTGGAGACTAACCGGATGACTGAAACCACTCCCGATAGGTATCTATCGTTATTGGTTGATAGCCAGTGGGAGGATCGGGAGCGTCGCAAGATAGAGCGCTTATTACGTGGTGCGGGTTTTCGCATCCAAGCAACTCTGGCAGAAGTAGACTATGCACCGGGGCGGGAATTGGATCGCAATTCATTTGAACGCTTGGGGAGTCTGGGCTTTATAGAACGTAAGGAGAATATCATCATCACAGGCCCGACTGGTCTGGGTAAAAGCTACCTGGCTCAGGCACTCGGTCACCAGGCCTGTATGGTGGGTTACAAGACGCTCTATCAAAATACGGCCCGTCTGTTTAGGGAATTGCGTCAAGCAAAAAATGAAGGTACCTACATCAAAGCATTGTCTAGGTTGATTAAAATGGATTTGTTGATCATTGATGATTTTGGATTACAGGGTTTAGACCGTCATGCTCGAGAATCTATGATGGATTTGATTGATGAGCGGTACGAAGTTCATGCAACGATAATCGTTGGTCAGATTCCGGTATCTGCTTGGCATGGCATCATTGGTGAAGGAACCATTGCCGATGCCTTGCTTGATCGGTTAGTGCATTCCTCTCATCGAGTAGCCCTGAAAGGGGAGTCTATGAGGAAGCAAAAAAAAGTAATCAATTTGAAAAAATAAATTTGTATTTCAGAAAAAAATAAATTTGTATTTCAGAAGAAAATAAATTTGTATTTCAGAAAAAAATAAATTTGTATTTCAGAAAAAAATAAATGAAATTAGAACTAAAAGTAAATTTTTAATTGAGCCACCACATGTGGTGGCTCAATTAAAGTGAAATGGTGGCGCAGTTTGATTGAAATATGTACATTGACCGATGAAGGAAGTAAAAATTCATTTTTGTTGCCCGTATCCTCTATAATCGATACCTCAACATCTCGAATCTCCCTGAGCATCCTTCCTTTACTGATGGGTTTGCGACTGTATTGGAGATGATAGCAGTAATGGGCTATCTGAACCAGTGCAAAAGCCACAAAACAGATACAAAAATGAGCATGGATTCTCCTAGGCTTCCAATGAAAGGTCGGA
>MPMN01000053.1 GCA_002238525.1 Flavobacteriaceae bacterium bin25 | reverse complement strand
TGCTTTTAAGGAATATGTAAAAGGACAAAGAGGCAAACCGAAATTCAAATCAAAAAGACAAAAGCAGAGTTTTCCGATCACTTTATACCAAAGAGAGATAAAGGAAAACGAAAATGGCAATGGCTATCTTTTATTAAAAAGAGGACTCTTTATTCAAATAAGAGGATATAAGAAACAGATTTGCCGTTATAGTAAGCCCAGGTTTTTACAAGGGCGTATCGTCAAAGAAATTACTGATAGAAGTAATCCGGAGAATAGAAAAGGACGGAATAAATATAAAGAGAATAAGTGGTATTTGTCTATTCAGTGTGAAGTAGATGCTGTTGAAAAACAAATAGAACATATAAGTATAGATAGGAATGTAGATCAAGTAGCCGATAGTAATGGACAGATTCATTTTCTGGCTGACACCAAAAAGGAAGAAAAGAGGATGAAAGTTCTTCAAAGAAGAAGAGCGAAAAAACAACATGGTAGCAATAAAGCCTACAAAACGAATATCCTTATAGCCAAAAAGCACAAAAAGATAAAAAACAAAAGAAATGATTGCTTAAGAAAAGTATGCAAAAAGATATTCATTAATTCTGATTTAGCGGTATTGGAAAATCAGATCCCCGTCACGGGGTTTGAAAACCAAGAATATGACCAGATCAGCTAAGGGAACGATGGACAATCCGGGTAAAAATGTGAAGCAAAAATCGGGGTTGAATAGAGTGATTTTAAAAACTGCATGGCATAAAATTGATCCCTGTCACAGGGTTTGAAATTTATCTAGGACAAAAAATGCTGGTAATTAAAATTCCTCCTCATTATACCTCACAAGAGTGTAGCCGATGTGGGACTAGGGACAAAAAGAATCGAACAACACAATCGGAATTTACATGTTTAAGCTGTGGATTTTCTATGAATGCGGATATCAATGCTGCCAATAATATCAGGGACATCGGAGCGTGTTCCTTCTTCCAAAACCCTCTGAGAGGGAACAGCTTTGGGAGTAAAGAGTGTTCCTTGTCGGATACGGCGATGGTACACCGAACCTTTAAAATACCTTGGATCATGCATGGTCGTAAAGGGTAAAAGGGGGTAAGTCAACATGAGTAGATGTTCATCTACATATAGCTTTCGTTTTAAACGAATTCTAATCCACAATAAAGTGATTAGAACCAGAAAGAATTATTTTAAAAATTCCATCCATGATATCAATAGTTTATTTTATGATGGTTGTTACTCAATGTTTATTTGAAGAAAACAATAATCATTTATGGATCAGGAAAAATAAGAAAATTTACTATCTCATATTGAAAGAGATAGGTTGTTTATATTATCTCCCTAAAGTTACATTTGTTTAGAATAGTTGTTTCCCCTTACCCTTCAGTCCAAATCTAGTGACCTGTCTACACAAATTTTAACACGCTGCGGTTTTCTTGAAACGTAGCGGAATCCTTTTAGTATTTTTCTTGAAGCGTCCACCTGATTATTTAAATAGTTTTAAGTAATTATCAAAAACATATAATTTATTGCGCTTGGCTCCTGTTATTTCTTTTAGTATTTCTAATTTTTCTAAATCTGCGATTAAGTTATAAGCTGTTCTTTTGGAGGTATCTGTAATTCTATTAACCTTATTGACACTTAACGTTGGATTTTTAAAAAGGTATAGCATTATTTTTTGAGCATTAGTAGATCTTGAACCTAAAGTTTGAACCTTAATGTCAGTATTATGTTTTAACTTCAATATTGCATCAAAAGTTTTTGTTCCTTTTATTGCTGTTTCTACTATTCCAACTAAGAAAAATTTTATCCATTGAGTTATATTATTTTCAGTTCTAGCTTTCATTAAATTATCATAATACAAGCTTTTGTTCCGTTCAAAAAAATCTGATAAATATAGAATAGGCTTTTTGAGAAGGCCTTTCTCTACTAAATAAAGCGTTATTAACAAACGTCCTATCCGACCGTTTCCATCTAAAAATGGGTGTATTGTTTCAAACTGATAATGAATTATTGCAATTTTCAACAGATGTGAGACAGACAATGAATCATTATGGGCAAATTTTTCTAAATCATTCATTAGATCATTAATGGTATAATGTATAGGGGGTATGAAAGTAGCGTCATTAATGGATGCCCCACCAATCCAATTTTGACTTGTACGGAATTCGCCAGGTAACTTCCGCTCACCTCTAACGCCTTGCAATAAAGTTTTATGCGTCTCTCTAATTAAGCGTGATGAAAGAGAAAGTTTTTCTAGTCTTTCTATTGCCTGATGCATTGCTTGAATGTAATTTCCCACCTCTTCCCAATCGTCTTTTTTTTCATGGCTTATATTTTCTGCATCTAGCAAAGCTTCTTCTATACTGGTTTTTGTACCCTCTATTTTATTGCTTTCTATTGCCTCTTTATATACATGCATGCCAATAAATAGGTTTACATCTGGTATATGCTCACTATACATATCTAATCGCCCCAATTGCCTATCTGCTTCGGACATTAATAGTATGAGATCCATATTATCTATTACCCATTGTCTATTAATGTAGGTTGGCTGAAAACTTTTATAGTGTCCTTGATTTATATGAGTACCTGATATAAAATTTTGCATTTCTGATATCTATTACACAATTAATTTGGCTTATGCAAAATATCATTAAAAATTACATTAAGCATATTTATATTGCAAGATACATCTTTTTTTTACAATATGAATCCTGCTAGTGCAAAGAAAGAGCGATTTTTACATTAGCACAAATGCTATTGCAAATACATACGTACTTTTAGGGGTCTAATCACCTCGTTAGAGATTTGAGTAAAATTAAACGAAATTAGGGGGATCATGAAAATTCTATACCTAAATCTACTTGCAGACTTGCAGTGTGCTAAAAACTGTGTAAATAGGTTGCCAGAACTCCCTACTAAAGGTTTTATATAATTTAAAGTTTAAAGATTTTTTTTGATTTTCCGTAAACATCAACCTGTGGGCTTAAAACTTTTCCTTCTCCTAAAACAGATTTTAGAATCCCATAAACTAATTCTGCTTTTAACCTAAACTTCATCTCTCTATAGTGTAGACGACTATCTTTTCGAATTTCAACTTCTCCTATGTTTTTTTTGTGAATTTTTGAATGGAGAGTTACTTTTTGATCATCCATCTGGGTTCTATTCCGTGCCTTTGAGTTGTTTAGTTCAACATTTTCTGACAAGGCTTGAACAACATCATCTTTTTAAAAGATATGAAATTTTTTGTTAATTAATAATTCGGTAGATTTTCCTAAAAAGAAACTTAGATAAATTGCATTTCCACCATCAAAGAGAGATTTATCTAAAAACGCTCTGAAGATCTTAGGCTTTTTCAGTTCCTCATAGTAATAGTCGCATTGGCTTTTGTAATTTAACTTTGTAAGATCTATTATTTTTCAAGTAATCCTCATATTTCTCTGGAAAGACATCTAAACACTCAATCATTAAATTTGCGACTTTTCCAATCCCTTGAAATATTGTATTTGTTTCAAGTCTATTACAGCGATAAAGAAAAATCTGCCAATATGTGCCTGACTTAACCGAGTGCGGATCAAATTTTTTGTCGACAACATCTTTTTTGCCTTGTTGATTAGATGGGTTTACGGTACCTCCTATTATTTTGGCAAAATGTGTTTCGTTTTTATGCCCGGAGACTTTTACTTCACTTGCTTTTTGTGAAGTCATGGCTCTTTTTTTTCTCATCTACTCAAAATCAATAGTTCGTGGGATTTCTTCACATGGTCATCATATCCATTAGCGATGCGGTTCTTTCCAATTCGGGTCTCTCCTTGTCCTAAAGTGTATTGCCACGCCACTTCAATTATCTCGAAATCAGCATACCATTCTCTTATCGTTTTGCAATCATTATAGGAAAGGATAAATCCCCCTTTGTGCCGATGGAGGATATCTCTTAATAAATCATGCCTAAAGCCTTTATGATGAACGGGAAAATTTCTTTGGGGATATATACCTCGAAACATCTTGCTGTCTCCTTCAAGATAATAGGGAGGATCACAATAAAGAAAATCATCCATATGTAAGGGAATGGTTTCTTCAAAACTACCCTGAGCAATATTCAATCCAGATGCTCGAAAGGATTTAACCCTTTCTACTAACCTTAGATATCGCTTTTCATCTTCATAAATCGCTGACATCCATCCCAAAAAACCTGGGCCATAGGATAGGTTGTGATTAAACCAATAATGAGCTGCCAATTCTATATTGCTCTTAATAGGATTTATTCCCCGCCAATGTTCGGTCAAGCGTTCCTTTACTTGCTTATACATTGTTTTGGTTGGATTCCATTGGAGTAACCTTTGAGCTAGTTGTTGGGGAGATTTTAGTTGTACTTCCCAATAATTGGTTAATATATCGAACAAATCGTAACCTTTTACAGAGATTCCTAATCCATTAACACAAGCTATTTCAATGGAACCTCCACCTATGAATGGAGAAACTATATAATTAACATCAGATGGAATTTGTTCTAAAACAAAACCAACAGCAAGACTTTTACCCCCTGCATATCGAATAGGTGAGCCAACATACCTCCTATACCTATTTTGTCCACTACTTGCAAGGGAGCTTAGAAAAAGATACTTTTTATCACCTAATTTAAATTCGTTTAACATTTGTTTAGATACTTTCGCTCATCATTATAGCAGTGAACCGATTTAGATTTCCCTTAAACTCTGATTACTCCCCAGAATCTCTGTAAAGGTATTAATAAAAATCGATTTATTCAAGTTTTGTTTTTAATGTTCAATCGGCAGATATTAAAACATCAATAATTGTGTCAAGTGGTAGGACCTATAGACTATAATTGGTTGTATTTCAATATATAATATGGGTTTAATCAGACGAAATAATCAATAAAGTTGATGGTTAATTAGGAACTGATAAAGTGGGTATGGATGATTGAAAAACAAAAATTAACTAAGTGATCCTAACTTATAAATAAATATCATGGTAAAAGCCAATCACTAATACATCAATTTGTCTTTAATTTGCAACTCGAAAATGCATCGCAGACCAAAAGCCCTGGTACTTCTTGAAGATGGAACGATTTTTTATGGAAAATCCATCGGAATCGAAGGAACCTCATTTGGCGAGGTGTGCTTCAATACCGGCATGACCGGATATCAAGAGGTCTTTACAGATCCCTCTTACTTCGGTCAAATAATGGTCACTACAAATGCCCATATCGGCAATTATGGTGTGTATCCCGGAGAATCTCAATCAGATAGAATAATGATATCCGGATTGGTATGTAAAAATTTCAGCTTTCCCTATTCTCGAGCATCATCCACCGAATCTCTATTTGCTTATCTTAAAAAGCATAACATCGTGACCGTTTCTGATGTAGATACAAGAGCCCTGGTTAGCTATATTCGGGATAATGGGGCAATGAATGTTGCTATCACCACTGTCAACATTGACCAATTAGATGCATTAAGAAAACAACTAGCCAGACAACCCAAAATGGAGGGACTAGAATTGGCCTCAAAAGTATCTACAAAAGAGCCCTATTTTTTCGGCGATCCATATGCTCCATATAGAGTTGCCGTAATTGATTTAGGCATTAAAACAAATATGCTAAGAAAATTATCTGACTTAGGAATATACCTTCAAGTATTTCCCTACGATATCAGTTTTGAGCAAATTAGTCAATGGAAACCAGACGGGTTTTTATTTTCCAATGGGCCAGGGGATCCTAAACCATTGGTTTCGGTTCAAAAATTGGCCAAGATTGTCATTGGAAAAGGTCTTCCCTGTCTTGGGATTTGTCTCGGACATCAAGTTATGGCTATTGCCTCAGAAGTTAAGACCTTCAAAATGTTCAACGGTCATAGAGGAATCAACCATCCCATTATGAACCTTAAAACTGGTAGAGGTGAAATCACCTCGCAAAATCACGGGTTTGCTGTTGATAGGAATTCAGTGGAAAAACATTCAAATTTGACTATCACACATCAGCATCTCAATGATGGAACAGTAGGCGGATTATCCTACGGTTCGGAATTTTGTTTTTCGGTGCAATTTCATCCTGAAGCAAGTCCCGGGCCAAACGATTCGGATTATTTATTCAAAGACTTTTTCGAAAAAATCTCTCGATTTAAACTTCGATCAGCAGGTTAATTATATTCAATTTTTAATATCATGAGTATTATCTTAGAGGTAAAAGGACGTCAAATATTTGATTCTCGGGGCAACCCAACCGTGGAGGTAGATGTTGTTACAGAAACAGGTGTGTTTGGTAGAGCAGCAGTACCCTCTGGTGCTTCCACCGGCCAACACGAAGCTGTTGAACTTAGAGATGGTGGTAAACAATATCTGGGTAAAGGCGTGTCTAAAGCAGTTGAAAACGTCAACCGCAAGATTAGAAACCATCTAAAGGGTCAGTCAGTCTTCGAGCAAAGAAAAATCGACCAACTCATGGTAGATCTTGATGGGACTCAGAATAAGGCTGACTTGGGAGCAAATGCAATCTTGGGAGTGTCACTTGCTGTTGCCAAAGCAGCCGCTAATGAACTAAATCAACCCCTATATCGGTACATCGGAGGTGTTCAGGGGTATCAGCTACCAGTTCCCTTGATGAATATAATCAATGGAGGATCTCATTCTGACGCACCAATAGCCTTTCAAGAATTCATGATTGTCCCCGTGGGAGCTGAAAGCTTTTCTCATGCATTGAGAATGGGATCAGAAATATTTCATTGGCTTAAAAAAGTACTTAAAGATCGAAATCTAAATACTGCGGTCGGTGACGAAGGAGGATTTGCACCCAAACTCAAAGGAACAGAAGATGCCTTGGATACAATCTTATTGGCAACAGAAAAAGCAGGATATACTCCCTCCGATCAAATCATGATTGCTTTAGACTGTGCTTCTAGTGAATTTTATAAAGACAATAAATATAATTACCAACTTTTTGAAGGTCCTGAGGGACAGGTTTTGAATTCCTCCTCGCAAGCTTCCTATCTTGCTGATTTGTGTAAAAAATACCCCATAATATCCATTGAAGATGGAATGGATGAAAACGACTGGGATGGATGGAAAAAGTCTACTGAATTAAGTGGAGAATCCGTTCAATTAGTTGGTGATGACTTATTTGTTACCAATGTTGAAAGGCTTTCAAAGGGAATATCTGAGAACATTGCCAACTCAATTTTAATTAAGGTAAATCAAATTGGCACCCTGAGTGAAACTATTGCAGCAGTTGAATTAGCTCATCGTTCAGGTTATACCTGTGTGATGTCCCATAGATCAGGTGAAACTGAAGATACAACCATTTCTGATTTAGCAGTTGCTCTAAATACAGGTCAGATCAAAACAGGTTCTGCTTCACGTAGTGATCGTATGGCCAAGTACAATCAACTATTGCGAATCGAAGAGCAGCTAGGGGATATAGGACACTTTCCTGGAAGAGCAGCATTTAAAATAAAATAATACCACTTGTTTTTAATATATCAGTTTTTCCCAAAATGTCTTAGACTAGTTTCCCCAAGTATAGATATTGCCTCCAAGATTTATGCCAATGACAATAAACTTCAAATTAGGACAAAAAACTTGGAAGACTAAAAAAAGTATTTTGTAAAAAATTGGGTTTAAACAGTGAATTAACTTTTAAGAAATCTTTAACCAAAATGTTCATCAAAGAATGTTACAAATCATCGCGGTTCAATGTTTTAATTATGAGAGTTAAACATTTTATAAAAACATTAAGAAAAGTAGAATTAGAATTTTGATATGAAAAATTGCAACAATGTAACCATTTTTAAAATTCTACGTATTATTTATAAGCAATATTAAATGAGACAACTTAAAATAACCAAACAGGTTACCAATCGGGAGACTGCTTCACTAGATAAGTATCTTCAAGAAATAGGAAGGGTACACCTGATAAATGCAGATGATGAAGTTGAGTTAGCTCAAAAAATTCGTGCCGGAGATCAATCTGCATTAGATAAATTGGTCAAGGCCAATCTTCGATTTGTGGTATCAGTTGCAAAACAATATCAAAATCAAGGGCTGACCTTACCAGACCTGATTAACGAAGGCAACTTAGGTTTGATTAAAGCTGCAAATCGATTTGATGAAACTCGAGGATTTAAATTCATTTCATACGCAGTCTGGTGGATAAGACAATCGATTTTGCAAGCCTTAGCAGAACAATCTCGAATCGTTCGCTTGCCTTTGAATAAAATTGGTTCAATAAATAAAATCAACAAAACTATTGCCTATTTGGAACAATCATTAGAGAGGCATCCAACTATTGAAGAAATCGCCACTGAGCTAGAAATTACCATTACTAATGTTCGTGATTCTTTAAAGAATGCTGGAAGACATAAATCGCTTGATGCTCCATTGGTTGAGGGTGAAGAGTCCAATTTGTATGATGTTCTTAATGTAGGGGAAAACCCGGAACCTGATGAAGGATTGCTCTTTGAATCGTTAGGGCTAGAAATTGAACGAGCACTCCTTACACTCAAAGATCGGCAAGCAGATGTGATTAGACTTTTTTATGGACTAGGTGGACAACAACAGATGACCCTTGAGGAAATTGCAGAGGAACTAAATCTCACTAGAGAAAGAGTGAGACAGATTAAAGAAAAAGGGATAAAAGCCATGAAGCGTACATCCAGATGTCGCATTCTCAAAACATATCTCGGTAGCTGAGGTTAGGCTTTATTCTTATTTCAGTTATAAAAGGTTCCTTCGATTTTTAGTCAATTCATCGCTTAAGACCATAGGGTGCTTCGATGGTTTTTGGATTCTGAGTTGAAGGTTGTATAGTTTAAGCCTGATTTAATTAGGTAAATAACACAGTCGAATAGAAATTTAGTGCAGAATAATTTAAATTTGAGTGATATTGAAACTCTTTGAAAATGAGTAGTGTTAATAAAATAGCAGTTATGACCTCGGGCGGTGATGCCCCTGGAATGAATGCTGCTATTCGAGCAATTGCCAGGGCATGTCAGTATTATAATCATCAATGTATTGCTGTTATTCAAGGTTTTGAAGGTCTCATCAATGGTCACTTCAAAGAATTAGATGCCAGGGGTGTTCGCAATATTATTAATAGAGGTGGAACAATCTTGAAATCTGCTCGATGTAAAGAATTTAGAACAGTAGAGGGTCGAAAGAAAGCTTGGGAAAATGTTCAAAAACACAATATTGATGGTTTAATTATCATCGGTGGTGATGGTAGTTTAACCGGAGGAATGATTTTTCAAAGTGAATACGGTTTACCAGTGGTTGGTATCCCTGGAACAATTGACAACGATATTTATGGCACTTCAAGAGCTATCGGTTTTGATACTGCTGTGAACACCGTTGTGGAAGCAGTGGATAAAATTCGCGATACCGCTTCGTCTCACAACCGGCTATTTTTTATCGAAGTGATGGGAAGAGATGCCGGTCATATTGCCCTTAATGCTGGCATCGCCGCAGGTGCAGAGGAAATCCTTATACCGGAACAGGATGACGGAATTGATAGTCTTATAAGAACACTCAAATATGGAAAGAAAAGCGGAAAATCTTCTAGTATAGTGGTCGTAGCAGAAGGCGATAAAACCAGAGATAATGTATTCAACCTAGCTAGTCAAATTAGGGAAGAACTGCCAGAGTACGATGTTCGAGTATCTGTTTTAGGGCATATTCAACGGGGTGGGAGACCAACCTATTACGATAGGGTGTTGGCTTCGAGAATGGGTATTTATTCTGTTGAAATTTTAAGGGAAGGGAAATCAAATGTTATGATAGGAGTAGATTTAGACAAGCTAATTTTAACCCCCTTGAAAGATGCAGTTAAAGGAAAATCAGCCATCAATAAAAATATGGTACGGATATCTAAAATCCTGAGTGTATAGTTTATTTTTACCGAAAAAAAATACATATGAATATTGGAATCAATGGATTTGGCAGAATCGGACGATTAGCGTTCAGATCTGCAGTAAAAAAAGGAATTAAAATTGTAGGTATCAACGATTTATTAGATGTTGATCATTTGGCATATTTACTAAAATACGATTCGATACATGGTAATTTTGATGGTTCTATTGAGCTTAGACAGGGAAATCTCGTTGTTAATGGGGAGGAAATAAGAATTACCTCTGAACGGGACCCTTCCAACCTAAATTGGTCTGATGTATCTGCCGATATTGTTCTGGAGTGCACCGGTATTTTTAGGGACTTAAACAAAGCATCAAAGCATATTCAAGCGGGTGCTAAAAAAGTGGTTATTTCTGCTCCATCTCCAGATGCCCCGATGTTTGTCTTGGGGGTTAACCATGAGGAATTAAAATCAGATCAAACCATTATATCAAATGCCTCGTGTACTACGAACTGCCTGGCGCCTATAGCAAAAGTGTTGCATGATCAATTTACAATTGAAGAAGGATTAATGACTACGGTCCATGCTGCTACTGCCACTCAATTCACTGTTGATGGACCATCCAAAAAAGATTTTCGAAATGGCCGAAGTGCTCTTATTAATATTATTCCAGCTTCCACAGGAGCAGCAAAGGCTGTAACTAAAGTTATTCCTTCTCTGCAAGGAAAACTAACCGGTATGGCATTCCGAGTTCCAACGGCAAATGTATCTGTGGTTGATTTAACTGTAAAACTTGAAAAGGAAACTACTTACAAAGAAATTAAGGAACTGATGAAATCAAAATCCGAAGGAGAACTCAAGGGCATACTTGGCTATACTGAATTGCCCGTTGTTTCTCAGGATTTTGTTGGTGATTCCAGGACTTCTATTTTCGATGCCGGAGCAGGTATTGAACTGAATTCTAAATTCTACAAAATTGTTAGTTGGTACGATAACGAATATGGTTACTCCAATAAACTTCTAGATTTAGCAATTCTTGCACATCAAATTTGATATCCGAAGATGATTCTCATCGCCGAAAGTGGTTCCACCAAAACAGATTGGATCGCTATTAATCGAGATGGTAATGTTATTTTTTCAACCCAAACCTTAGGTCTAAATGCTTCGGTATTAGCCAGTGATATATTATTCAGGCGGATAAAAAAAAACGATCTTATCTACAGTCAAAAGAATGATGTAGAGAAAATCTACTTCTATGGGGCAGGATTGGGTATTGAAAGTGCTGTTGATAGAATTGAGGAAGTATTATCCCAAATATTTGAAAACAGTTCTCTTTCTTTGCATGAAGATACCCATGCGGCTGTTTATGCTACCGTTGATAAGGGAAAGCCGGCTATTGTGGGGATTTTAGGCACCGGATCAAATTGCTCCTTTTATGATGGTAAACGAATTGAACAAAAAGTGTCTTCATTGGGTTATATCATCATGGATGAAGCCAGCGGGAATTTTTTTGGAAAGCAACTCATTAGAAGCTATTATTTCAATGAGTTATCCCAAGAGATGGCAACAAAATTGGAAAGTAAATATGATTTGAATCCCAACACAATAAAAGACCATTTATATAGAAAAGAAAATCCCAATACCTATTTAGCGGGGGTTGGGAAATTTGTGATTCAAAATAAAAAGTATCCCCTTTTTAGAACCTTTATTTTTGAGGGTCTCCACCGTTTTATTGAACATCAAATCTTTCAGTTTCCCAATTGCTATGATGTTCCGGTACATTTTATTGGCTCTGTCGCTTATTATTTAGAGCAGGAAATCAAAATAGCTCTTGACAATTATGGATTAAAACTTGGACGAATAGTTAAGCGACCAATTGATCGATTGGTTGTATATCATCAAGAATTATTAAAACAGGATTCTGCTATTTAGAATAATGATTGCTCTGAACTAATCAGAATCGACAGCAATCATGGAGATTTCTACTTTTGCTCCTTTGGGTAACTTTTTAACAGCAACTGTTTCTCTCACAGGTGCATAACCTTCATCAAAATACTTGGCATAGATTGCATTCACTTGTTGAAAGTCATCCATATTTTCGAGGTATAAAACAGATTTTACTACATCAGAAAACCTCATACCACCAGCCTTTAGGATTTCATGTAGGTGATTCATTACCAGATGAGTTTGTTCTTCTAATGACCCATCCGACAGTTTATCCTCATTTAATAAAAGTGGAATCTGTCCAGCTGTATAAAGTGTTTTATTAATTATAATGCCTTGGTTATAAGGTCCAATTGGTTTAGGGGCTTTTTTGGTATTGATTATTTTTTTCATGATTATAAGTTGCGGTCGGGTTCTCTTCTTTTTTCGTATTTGATGTCTTTCAAAAGACCAGATTTAACTCCAATGAAGAAATACCATGATGCACGTCCGCTAAAGGGTACCCAATCAAAATTTAGTCGCCAACTATCAAGATCTCTTTCAAATCTCAATTGGGTATAGGTGAATCCCTTACTTTTAAGGTCATAGCCTGAGGATACTCCCACTTTCCATTTTGGGGTCAATTCAACATTCCCTGAGAACATAAATGAGTTATTTGAAATTGTTCTTTGCATCGTAGAATTGAGGTATGTCAAGCTATATGCTATACGCAGATCCCAAGGTATTTTATTACGGTAGGAGGGGTATTTTGGAGGGTCTCTTTGACTATCTTGGGAAAAGTTTCGGTTTGTAAAATCTTGGGCTCTTCCGAATAGATCATCGGATCTTCCGCCACTAAAAGCATTCTCTTGTTGAGAATAGTCCATTTGTTCATCATCTTGAGACCTTGAACTCCTATCAGATTTAAAAAAATCGCTGGAAATGTTGAAATTCAGATTAGTATTTAAACTTGTAAGCCGGAGTAATCCGCGTCCGAGGCTGGAATTAAATTCGTTGATTCGCCTATTATTTTCATCTAAACCGTATGGATCGAACGTTGCACCAATATTCATCGTCAGTTTATTTTGTATCATAGAAAAGCCTGATGACATTCGGACAGGAGCTAGTTTGAATTCTTCGGCATTAAAATTGTAGGAGGTGGAAATGTTGAAATTTTTTAACAGTGTGATTTTTTTTGGTTCGGTATCTGTGGAATCTCTACTGCGCACTTTGGCTTCTAACAAATTGCTGATTGAAATATTCATTGAATTTGCTCTTGATTTAGAGGGAGCTCCAAATAAACCTCCTTCGAATCGTGTATATTCTCGGGTGTTTCCATCGGCATCAATGATGTAGGTATCGAAATAGCGTTCTGAGCTAGGACGCTGGGAATACGAAATTGATGGTCTCAAGGTGTGCCGAATAGACTGGATCTTTTTGTCCAAACCGAAATTGACTGTACCATAAATTGTTGTACCCAAACTTGCTGAAATATTATAACTCGTAAACCGATCAAATCCTGAGATAGTATCTTTTACTGCTTTTTGATCTTCCATATTAAAATCACGATAGCGGATAGTGGAAGGTGTCCAAACCTCTTTGATATTAGATCCCACTGTAAAACTCAGGTATTTAAGAATTTTGAAATTGGTCGAAATTGGTACGGAATGAGTGGCACCATAACGAGCATTTTCAAACATACCTTTATTAAATATTTTATCTTCTTCGGTAATGACTCTATTTTGGAATCTGGTGCTATACTGGAAATTGATGTTTTGAAGAAATCCTTTTTTCTGACCTGTTTTGGGAGCTAAGGGGAAAATTCGTTCTAAACTTCCAGTAAATGTGGGCAGAGTCAGGTTAACTTTCATCGTTCTGGAGTTTTGCGATATGTTAGCATTAATTGAAAGGTTTACTCTCGGATAGGCAGGAAATGTCCTAGTATATGCGATTGATGAGCTTAAATCGTTGTTCAAAAAATTCGGTGAATTGAGTTGGTTCAATGATTCTCTAAAATAGTTACTACTTCCGAAATTGACTGAGGCAGAAAAATTTGATCTGGGATTTGATTTGGGATTTTTTCGATGAGACCAGCGAACATTAAAAACGCTTGATTTAGAATAATCTGGGAAACCTCTCTGCTGGGTGATGTTTTTTTCGTATCGGAAAGAAAAGTTTCCTGAGAATTTATATCGTTTGGTATAATGTGTATTTGTTCTAATACCAAAGCTGCCATTAGTATAGTAATCGCCTGTTAGGGTTAAATCATAATAATCTGAAATGGCGAAGTGATATCCTCCATTTTGTATATGAAAACCTTGATTGATACTTTCTCCAATGGAGGGAAACAAAAAACCAGATTCTTGTTTTGTTTGGGTAGGGAAATAGGCAAAGGGAACCATAACTGGAGTAGGAATATCAGCTACGATCATATTGGCAAATCCGGTGATGATTTGTTTACCTGGAATGACTTTGGCTTTTCTTACTCTGAAGTAGTAGTCAATTCCTTCAATGAAATTACCGAGGAGTTCTCCAGCTGTAGATACTCGGGCATCTCTTAGGTAGAAAGTAGAATCATTTTCTTTTTTTGTCAGGCGTGCGAAGACATCCATACCATTTTGTCCTGATTTTGAATTCCATATCAGAGCCTTTTCGCTATCAAAATTGTACCTAATAGAATCGGGATTTATCAAATTATCTCCTTGTTTGAATGAGGGAGGTTGGGATAAATTTCCGTCGGAATCAGCAATTCGTCCGGCATATACTTCGTTAAGGCCAAAGTCCATGACGATAACTCCAGCTTTTAGTTCGGTATCTTGATAGTATAGTTCAGCTTCGTCAAATAAATAGAGTTTATTTTCAGTACGATTAATTTCCATATATCCTTTGGCTTTGCGGTCGATTTCGTCAGCTAATAGTGTTGATTTTTGCTGTTCTGAATTTGAAAGGCTATCTATAGGTTCCGTGGGGATATTATCAATTGTGGTTTGGGGTATAGTATCTGCTGTTGATGTAGCGATTGTTTCAATTGTGGTTTGGGGTATAGTATCTGCTGTTGATGTGGCGATTGTTTCAATTGTGGTTTGGGGTATAGTATCTGCTGTAGATGTAGCGATTGTTTCAATTGTGGTTTGGGGTATAGTATCTGCTGTTGATGTAGCGATTGTTTCAATTGTGGTTTGGGGTATAGTATCTGCTGTTGATGTAGCGATTGTTTCAATTGTGATTTTGGGTATAGTATCTGCTGTTGATACGGCGACATTAGTAACATATTTTGCCATGCCTGAGGTGAAATCCCAGTTGCCTTTTGCAAAATTGTTCTGGGGGAAATAGACCAACACCAAACCAATCAAAAAGTATGTTCGATTCAACAAATTACCAAAGATTGTGGAGTCGTTTTAACATTTATAGTCAAGGCAATAAAATTAACCATTAATTTTGCCTTTGAATTATTATTTTGTGAAAATTTCATTGAGTACATTATCGGTTTCGATTTGTCTTTTTTCTTTCCTTATATTTCTAAATCCGTGTCAAATTTATGGTCAATTTACAAAAGATGACACCTTTTTATTTGTCATTGATCCTGGTCATGGTGGAAAAGATCCAGGTACTCAAGGTTTTGGAGCAAAAGAAAAAGATTTAGCTCTATCAATAAGCTTAAAAATAGGAAAGCTTTTACAGAAAGAATCGGATATAAAAATTATATATACTCGTACTTCAGACCGATTTGTTGAGTTGTACCGTCGGGCTAGAATTGCAAACGATGCTCAAGCAGATTTTTTTCTTTCAGTTCATTGTGATGCGTTCAGGAACCCCAACACTAGAGGCACCCATGCTTTTGTTATTGGTAATCATGTGGCAGAAAGAAATTATGAGGTCGCAAAAAAAGAAAATTCAGTGGTTTTCCTTGAAGATGGTTTTCAGGAGAATTATCCTGGGTTTGATCCAAGAAAGCCAGAGACTCTAATTTCATTGAGTTTGATGCAGAACGATTATCTAGAGTCTAGTATACGCGCAGCAAAATTTATTCATGACCGCGTAGAGTATGATTTAAGGAGACCAGTTCGGGACATAAAGCAAGCAGGATTTATTGTTTTACATCAGACCTTTATGCCTAGCGTGCTACTTGAGACAGGTTTTTTATCGAATTCAACTGATGCAAGATTTCTAAAATCCCAAGCGGGACAAAATCAAATTGCACGTGCCGTTGCTGATGCCTTGATAGACTATAAAAACTGGGTTCAAAGTAATGTTTATGGTGAAAATGTTTCGGATGTCTCAAATATTGCCAATGAATCATTAAATGAGACTTCTGAAGCAGTGATGTATCGAGTACAAATTATGGCAACTGACAAGGCTCTAAATTCTTATAGTCCTATCTTTAAGGAGTTATCACCGATAATCAAAGAACCATACAAAAATTTATATCGTTACTACTATGGATTTACAAAATCTCTCAAAGATGCCCAAAGACTTAAATCTGAAGCTATTAGAAGGGGATTTAAGGGATCCGTTGTGGTTGAATTTAGAGATGGTGTGCGGATTGATCCCTGGAATTGAAGTGTTTAACGCTGAGGTGATTCTTTCTAACATGTGAGTCCAACATTTAATTCACTGATTTTAAGGTTATTTCGAAAGCGTTGAAAACTTGTGGGAATTGGTTGTGTATAATAACTATTTGATTTGGGCTAATATTATGTTCTTGGTTTGGCGAGGGAAATTCGGATGTCTAACCCCTCTCTATCCTCGGGTTTCTTCTGGATTATAGGGACATTTGGCTATACTATACCAGGCACTTATACTTAGTCTTTCTTTTATCTCCATTTTTGATTAAAATATTTTGTCCAACAGCCCATTTTAAGTCTCTGCTTGCTGTAGCTTGACTAATTTCTTTAAAGTTTTGTAGGTAGTCCTTACGTCTAAATTCTCGTTTGCCAATTTTGTCCTTAAATAATTCAACTCTATCCTCAACTTTTAATGTCCTGTTTTGAGTTTTAAGGAGATTTTCTAAAGACTTATGTATGATTTTTAGCATAAACTCAATGAAATGGGTAGAGTGTCCAAGTTTATCAGATTGGCTGAGCACATTGTAGTATTCTTCTTGATTTTGTTTTATGAGGTTTTCTGTGGGAAGAAACTCAAAAACTGTATAATGTTGCATAAGTATCAAAGTTTGCCATAACCTGCCCATTCGTCCATTTCCGTCCATAAAAGGATGGATAAACTGAAATTCATAGTGAAACACGCAACTTTTAACCAATACCTGATCTTTCCCTTCCTTGAGGTAACTAAACAAATCAGTTAACAAGTATCTCACCACCTTTTCGCTTGGTGCTAAGTGTTGAAGTTTTGAACCTTTGATAATACCGACATTTTTGGTTCTTAATTTCCCAGGGTTTTCGATCAATCCATTCATTAATATCTCGTGTGCTTTTAACAAATCTCTTACTTGGTTGGGGTTGAACTCACGCAGTAGCTCATAGACTTTTATTGCGTTTTGCACTTCCAAAATATCTTTAGGTGGACCAACTATTTGTTTGTTTTCTAACAAAGATGTGATTTGTTCTTCTGACAAACTATTACCTTCTATCTCCAGCGAAGACTGAATGGTTTTAATTCTATTCTTTTTTCTTAATTGGGCAGTTGGTTTGTCAAGGTGTACTGCATTTATTTCACCTAATTTTTCTGAAATGGAAGCGACCAGTTTAAGTATATCTTCTGTTATGTTGTACGGTGGTTGCAAATATTGATAGTATCATTTGATAGTATAACAAAAATATGAAATTCAACTTGGTTAGTTTGCAGTTGACAGCATTGTTATTTTATTTTTAACCATTATTCAATCTTTTCAAAATTTAACTCCTGGGGGTGTCCCAAAGACTGTGTAAATAGAAATCAGGTAGGTCTATATAGACTCACCTGATTTTTTGTATTTTTTCAGTGTGGTTACCTAATCACATTTATTGAAAAAAATACATTTATGGATAAATTTAGAAAAATTATTAAAGGCAGTGGCATCTTAGCCAATGTAAAAACTACTTCTGAAGGTGCCGGTTTGATGAGTGTTCTCTTCATAGAAGTTGTCGAAATGCTTTTGCTGGCCGAACAAGAAGAACATTTAGAGTACAAGAAGAGTGTCCGCACTGATTCGGATTTGAAGATGCGTGGCGTGGAAGATATTCTACTGACTGTTAGCGATAATCTTCCTGGCTTTACCCGTGCGATCCAAGCTGTTTTCCCTGGATCTAATCGACAGATATGTGTTGTTCATCAGTTGAGGAATTCTCTTCGACGAGTATCTTATAAGGACAAGAAATCGGTAGTTGATATGATGAAACCTATCTATAATGCCCCCAATGAAAAAGAAGCTCTTAAAAATCTTTGGAAGTTGAAAGAAAAATGGGGGAAGAAATATCCCTATATAATTAGTTCATGGGAGAGAAACTGGGAACATCTCACTACTTTTTTAGAGTATCCTCTGGAAATAAGGAAAATCATCTACACCAACAATGCTATTGAGAACCTCAATGGCAAAATCAGGAAACTGACGCATCACAAGATGTCTTTTCCCAACAATGATGCATTGATGGGTTGATTCTAGGGATGACTAAGGAAATTCCATAATGTTCTTTATCTAATGATATGATTTTTTGTTGTTCTTTATTTCTTTTTTCAATTGGTTTATCAATAAGTATATTTGGAATGTCATTGACACTGAAAAAATGAGTGAAACACATTTGGTGATTTGCACCATGGTAATGAGATGCAGTAAACCAACTGACATAGTATTTGTCTTTTTTCCCTAAAAAAGATGCGAGGCCTTCTATATAAGTCATGAACTCCATTTGCATACACTTTCTATCTTTTGGAGGGATAATAAGATAAAAACCATCCAATAGGGAGAATACATATTTTTTCTCGTATTGAGATAAATGTTCTTTTATTTGGTTATCATCATTTTTTTTGGTATTTGCACCAATGATTGTTTTAATTCATCTATAGAGAACGCATATAGCTGTTTATCTATGCTTTTCTCCAAAAAATCTGAATACCCGGTTAATTCCATTTATTTGATTTACATTGCAAATCTAACAACTCTATTCTTGAGAAAACTATCGAGATTAGACGAGGGTTTCAAAAATGATTTTCTATATGGTTCCGATTACTGACATGCGCAGGTTGTTGAACATTTAGAAAAATCAGGACTTTTGTCTGCTTTTGAATCTTGACGAAAACCGCTAGAACAAATTACTTTATCTACATTCCATCCGCTTATATCTTCATCAAAAGAGGAAGCCCCAGAAAACATTTCTCTCATGTTGGTTACTTTACTTGTATCCCAATTCCCAATATCTTGATTAAACTCAGTTGCATTGTAAAACATTTCTTGCATGTTGGTTACTTTACTTGTATCCCAATCGCTTATATCTCCATTAAAAGATGTATTTCTACTAAACATTTCTCTCATGTTGGTTACTTTACCGGTATCCCAATCCCCGATGTCTTGATTAAAGGGGCAGCGAGCAAACATAAAGTTCATATCGGTTACCTTAGAAACATCCCAGCTGCTAATATCTTGATTAAATGAACTCCCCCCAAACATTCCTCCCATATTAGTTACTTTACTAGTATCCCAATCACTGATGTCTTGGTTAAAGGCACGAGTATCAAGGAACATTCCTTGCATGTTGGTCACTTTACTGGTATCCCAATCACCGATGTCCTGCTCAAAATCATATGCTTGTTTAAACATCTCATGCATATTGACTACATTGGAAGTATTCCAATCACTGATATCTTGATTGAAACTCGTTGCAATGTAAAACACTCCTGCCATATCGGTCACATTACCGGTATCCCAGTCACCGATGTCCTGGTTGAAAACTATAGTACCAAAAAACATATAGCTCATATTGGTTACTTTACTGACATCCCAGTCCCCGATGTCTTGATTGAAGTCATGGTCCTCGAATGCACCATTCCCTGAAAACATATAGCTCATATTGGTTACTTTACTGACATCCCAGTCACCTATATCTTGGTTAAAGGATTTCGCAAATCTAAACATACCTTGCATATTGGTTACTGCGGAGGTATCCCAATCACTGATGTCTTGGTTGAATGAAGAAGCACTATCAAACATGCCTTGCATATTGGTTACTGCGGAGGTATCCCAATCCCCTATATCCTGATTGAATGTGGCAACTCCATAAAACATTTCATCCATTCGGGTTACACTACTTGTATCCCATTTGGTAATATCACCATTAATACTTTGTTTGTTTTTAAACAATCGAGACATATCGGTAACAAAAGTGGTGTTTACATATTGGAGGTTTTCATTATTTGCGACTAAATTTCTCAATGCATCTTCATCTGCTATAAAATACTTTTGGGATGATTCGTCGGAGCTGTCAATAAGAGTTTTTTGTCCAATCAAATCTCTGGCACACTCAGCAGGTTTGATTATTCCATTTGCATCAACATACAATGGGTTTGGACATGGATCAGCAGGTGGGTCATCTGGTGGCGGCGGATCATTGGGCTGTTCTGTGGTTGGCTGGTTATCCGTAGGTGGATCATTCGGTTCTTGCGTGGTTGGCTGGTTAGTTACAGGATTTTGATTTGTTGGTGGTTGGTTGTTCGTAGGTGGATTATTTGGTTGCTGGGTTGTCTGTTGCT
>MPMN01000052.1 GCA_002238525.1 Flavobacteriaceae bacterium bin25 | reverse complement strand
TCGAAGCCACCAAAGATTGTGAAATCAAGGCGGTGTTTACTAGAGTCTTATATACCATGACCGTTGAGGCAGGTTCTGGGGGTAGTGTAGACAAAACGGAAGAGGAAATAGGATTTGGTGATAACTTCAAGGTAGAGGCCACACCAGATGATGGTTATGGCTTTGAACGATGGACTACCACAGGTTCTGGTTGCCCTGATGATTTAGATACTACCTATTCCATTGCCAGCTTCGAAGTTGAAGGAAATTGCCAACTGCAAGCGGAGTTTATCTTCACGGGAGAATTTGATGAACTACCTGTAGAAGGTGAAACTCCACAAGAGGAACTGCAGACGAATAACCAAGAATCTACTGATAAGAAAACCAATCCTACTGTAGAAGGTGAAACTCCACAAGAGGAACTGCAGACGAATAACCAAGAATCTACTGATAAGAAAACCAATCCTACTGTAGAAGATGAAGATGAAAAAAAGGGACTGCAGACGAATAACCAAGAATGTGCTTGTAAGGAAACCCATCCTACGAATAACGATCCGCCTACCGACCAACCTCACACGTATAGGATTGAATGTGATTATACTAGGACAGAACTCTTATACGATGATGGTGGAATCATCAAAGCAACTTATGCTGCTCAGTCAAAAATTGGTCAGCGTGTTACCTATGCTGGTCAACAGTATCTTATTGCCGATACTCAAATACTAAGAAGTCAAAGGGGTGGTAACAACCTTCAATACGTCGTTACCACATTTGTTACAAATATGAATAAATTATTTAAAGATAATGCCGATTTCAATCAAGACATTAGTTCGTGGGATGTCAGTAATGTGACTTATATGCGTCAAATGTTTGCACACGCTACCTCTTTCAATCAAGATATCAGTGGTTGGGATGTCAGTAATGTAATTGATATGAGCTATATGTTTGAAAATGCTATAAAATTCAATCAACCCATCGGTAAATGGGATGTGGGAAATGTGAAAAATATGGCTTTTATGTTTGAACTTGCTTCTAGTTTCAATAAATATATTGGTAATTGGGATGTCAGTAATGCGGGTAATATGAGATATATGTTTCAAAGTGCTCACGTATTCAATCAAGACATTAGTTCATGGGATGTCGGTAATGTGACTGATATGAGTAACATGTTTGCATCTGCTACCTCTTTCAATCAAGATATCAGTGGTTGGGACGTAAGTAGTGTAACAAATATGAGCAGCATGTTTTATAAAGCTTTAAAATTCAATCAACCCATCGGTATATGGGATGTGGGAAATGTGAAAAATATGTCTTCCATGTTTGAGAATACAGGATATGTAACAAATACAGGCTTTAATCAAGACATCAGTTCGTGGAATGTTAGTGCGGTTGAGAATATGAGAAGTATGTTTAGGTTCTCTATATTCAATAAACCCATCAGTAAATGGGATGTGAGAAATGTGAAAAATATGTCTTATATGTTTGAGGGTACAGGCTTTTATCAAGACATCCATAAGTGGGATGTTATATGTGTCTGTGCATGTAAAGACTTCCATGGAGGTAATAGTTCAGACACTTCACGTCTCCCATCATTTCCTGATTATTGTATATCAAGAGATTATCCGGATAGCCCATGAAAAATCATTTTCGAGACTGTGAAATTCATAAAAAAGAGAAAGTGTAGTAGAGTTGGAACACACAATTTTCTGTCCAAAACCATATAGGAGCAGAATAAATTGGAGGCATATTTTTCCTCATGAAGCGACTGAAACGGTTCAAGCAAGATGGCTTTGATGAAGAAGATTGAAGCATTACAAGAGGATTGTAAACGATAGAACCTCGAAAATGATGAACCAGCTTAGCAAATGACCATTAGTCCGAATCGTAATAATGATCTATTTTCGATAAGACAAAATAATCTGAAGCTCCAAAGTTTTCTCCATCGTCATTAGTAGCTCATGTACCTTAAATATGAAGTAGATTTCTAATATGAAATCAACAAATTTTGATCGTAATAGTTGGAGACAATCTGAATGGGACTTTGGCAAAAGTCATTAGTACTATTTCATAGAACCATACAATCAAAATCTTAAAGAACAATAATTTTTGATACTTTTATGAAAAGCATTACAATATGCTTGATAAGATTAAGATATGCTAAGTAGAAAATACCCATTGGTATTGTCGATTGTTTTGGTTTTTCTTCTTTCACTTGGCAATCAAAGAAAATCGGAACATATAAACTTTATCGTCATCTATGCCGATGATCTAGGATATGGTGATTTAGGTGTATTTGGAAACCCCGAAATAAAAACCCCCACACTTGATAAATTGGCCTTTGAAGGCCAAAAGTGGACGAACTTCTATACAGCAGATCCAGCATGCACACCAAGCAGAGCAGCACTGCTCACAGGTAGATACCCCATTAGATCAGGAATGACATCATCAAAATCAGGTGTCCTCTTCCCCGACTCAACAAAAGGATTGCCACATTCTGAACTGACCATCGCCGAGAAACTAAAAGAAGCCGGCTATGCATCAGCAATAATCGGCAAATGGCATCTTGGTCATCAAAAAAATTACTTGCCCCTATCACATGGATTCGACTATTTCTGGGGGATTCCCTATTCAAATGATATGGACCAACAACCCAATGCAGATAAAAAGTATCGTGAGAATATGCACAATCCATATGCTAGAATTGATTTCTCACAATATAATGTTCCCATCATTGAAAACGAAGAGATTGTTGAACGACCCGCCAACCAATATACAATCACCCAGAGATATACCCAAAAATCAATTGAGTTCATAAGAAAAAATCAAAACACTCCATTTTTCTTGTATCTGGCTCATTCAATGCCGCACGTGCCTCTATTTGTAGAAAAAGATACGAATCTGAATGAGTATTCTAGTTTGTATGCAGCCGTAGTTTCTTCAATTGACCAAAGTGTGGACTCCATTGTTAAAGCCCTAAAAGAACTAAATCTTGAAAGTAATACGATTTTGGTGTTCTCATCCGATAATGGACCCTGGCTGAGCTACAAAATCCACGGTGGTAGCGCAGGCCCCCTAAGAGCAGGAAAAGGAACCACCTTCGAAGGTGGACAACGAGTACCAACAATTTTCTGGGGACCATCAAATATATATCCAAAAGTGGTTTCCGATATCGGTTCAACCCTGGATATATTGCCCACATTTACTGAGATCGCTGGATTATCACTTCCCGAAAATCCGAAGATTGATGGGCTTTCATTGAAAGAAACACTATTTGAAGGACTACCTAGTGAGAGGAAAGAATTTTTCTACTGGGCCTTTGGTAAATTACACGCTGTACGTTTTGAGGATTGGAAACTTCATATACTGCAGAGAGAAAAAATCAATTACCACGAAATTGAATTGCCCGCTCCAGAGCTTTTTCATCTCAGATCAGATATAGGTGAGCGATATGATTTAGCCCAAAGGCACCCCAAAATTGTGAATTCTTTAAAAGAAAAATTGAAAGCACATATTGAAGATACCTCCGATAGACTTCCAGATCAACTCCAAGCACGTTCCAAACAATAGACAACCTACCGACAGAAAATAATTGTCTTCCGAGAAGATAGCAATTTACCCAAAGTACTGAAATAATTATTGCGCTCATTTTCAATCTTCTTAAATTTGGTTGATTGTACGGTATTATTCATCCCAAAAAAAGAGTGACAAGAAGGTTGGTTATTAGATGTAGCTAATGAAAATAACTTTTAGTGTTTTTATTCCCCTCAAAAGTTTAGAAAAACTACCTTTGAATAGATTTTACCTAAGATAGTTGAGCACCTCTGAAATACTGCTGATCCTTTCCGCTTTAATCATCATTTCTTACATATTTGATGAATTCGCCCGAAGAACCCGATTCCCATCGGTTATTCTTTTGATGCTTACAGGGATTTCTTTAAGAATAGTAGTAGAATTGTTTACCGATATAGACTATCAGTTTCTAGATACTCTTGTGCCTGTTTTGGGTACAATTGGCTTGATTATGATCGTTCTAGAAGAAGCTCTCGAACTTCAGATTTCTAGAAAGAAAGTCCCCATTTTGTTAAAGGGATTAATCACCTCAATTGTTCTCCTCTTGGTTAATATATGGCTGTTGACTTGGATTTTTCAGGAGTCTTTTAAGTACGATTTTAAAAGCGCAGTTATGTATAGTATTCCCCTATCTGTACTCAGCAGCGCAGTGGCAATTCCCTCAGCATCAGGTTTGCTAAAGATCGATCGAGAATTTGTGGTTTATGAAACAACCTTTTCTGACATTATAGGTATTGCTCTGTTTTATTATGCTATCGATAACTTTAGCACAGGAAAAGATCCACTAGCAGTAGGTCAAGTTGTTAATCAACTAGGTTTGATTTTTATAGTCGTATTAATTTCAGTAGCTATAACTGCCCTTCTTATGGTTGTGCTCAAGCAAATTCGACACCCCACTAAGTTCTTTTTTGTCATAGCCATTTTATTGGGAATCTATGCCATTGGGAAAAGAATGCACTGGCCAGTACTATTGACCATCTTCATTTTTGGACTAATGCAAGCAAATGTTGAAAATTTTCTTCCCTCTTCCTTCAGGAAAAGAGTAGATATCAAAGATTATGAAGAGGAAATTGGAGATTTTAAAGTGCTAACCGTCGGGATTAGTTTTTTGGTTAGAATCTTCTTTTTCTTGTTTTTTGGGTTTTCTATCCTCTATTCTGACTTTGAACCTTCGTCATTTTATATTGGTATCGGTTTATTTATGGTAATGTTTGTTCCCAGGTATCTCTATTTTGTGTTCGGTAAGATGTTATTGTTTTTTAGAAGAACCCTCCAACTATTGAGGCCCCGGTTTAGCTTGAGACCTTCGACAGTGCTATTTATCGCACCAAGAGGTCTGATTAGCATTTTGTTGTTTGTAGAAATCGATTCCATAGACTCATTTGAAATTGACAAAGAAAACGTCGTAAATGAACAACTTTTGTTGATACTCATCCTTACTTCAATGGTATTTATGCTCCTGGGGACAATGAGAAAAATAAAGCCCGAGGGACCAGAATTTGAAGATCTTCATTTTTCGGATAATACAGCAACTGAACAACCCTTCGATATTCAAACCCAATACCCATCTGAAGAAGATTTTATTGATGAATCACAACCTCTCGTAGAACAAAATCCCTTTTCAGAAGAGGAGTCAGATGTTGAAGATTTCAATGATGATAATGCTGACAACGACCACGATGAACCCCAAGATTTTCAGTCCCCAAAAGAATGAACTGAAAATAACCAACATCCTTGATTCAATTGATAGGATTGAATAGATGTGGGAAATGAAAAAATTTGAGTGGGCTTTCCAAAGAGCAGATTCATTGTATCAATTTTTATGGGAATTTGGGGTATTTCTTAAAATTAGGTTTCCGCTTTTCAAGAAAAGCCTGTTTCCCTTCGTGGGACTCATCCAAGAGATAATACATTAATGTCGCATCTCCAGCAAGCTGCATAATTCCATGTTGTCCATCTAGTTCTGCATTAAGACATCGTTTAATCATTCGGATAGCCAAAGGACTCTTTTCTTGAATTAATTGACACCACTCTAAGGTAGCATCTTCTAATTGTTCAAGGGGAACTACTCGATTGACAAGCCCCATTTCTAACGCTTCCTGAGCAGAATACCGTTTGCATAAAAACCAAATTTCTCTCGCTTTTTTTTGACCAACATGCCGAGCTAAATAATTTGAACCAAAACCACCATCAAAACTCCCCACTTTGGGTCCAGTCTGACCAAAAATTGCATTTTCACTGGCTACAGAAAGATCACATACCACATGCAACACATGCCCACCACCAATAGCATAACCATTGACCATCGCAATTACCGGCTTGGGGATTTCTCTGATCTTTTTGTGTAAATCCAATACGTTTAGCCTCGGAACCCCATCTTTTCCAACATATCCACCAAGTCCTTTAACATTTTGATCCCCGCCACTGCAAAATGCTTTGTCTCCAGTGCCCGTTAAGACCACAACATCAATTTTGGGGTCCTCCCGACAAACCTCCATAGCTCGATTCATCTGCTGGACTGTGTCAGGACGAAATGCATTGTAAACCCGAGGACGGTTTATGGTGATCTTTGCAACACCTTTATAGAACCCAAATAGAATATCTGAAAATTCATCTATAGTTTCCCAATTTCTCATCTAAAATAAATTATCACGAAAATAACCCTTAATGTATTCTTGAAACCTCCAATCGAAATCAATGAAAATCAGAAAAAAGTTATCCGCCTTCAAATAACTGAACTAGAAAAGTATTTTTTGGTTTTACATTCCTTCTCAGCTATCACATTAAAATAATCAAGTAATAACATATCATTGATTCTTCGAGGCGTTTGGATTTCTAATAATCTGGGTCTATCAGATAGTTGATAAAAAGTTTCAAGGCTCTCATTTAAACTTTCTGAACTTTTAACTACCATATAATCAAATCCATATTCCTCAGCTAAATATCGGGCATTTCGATTATGAACTGTCTCAACATATTGATCAAATACAGGAGTGTCTTTACTATTAGTCGGTATGATTCTGAAAATACCTCCCCCCCTGTTGTTAATGAGTATAATTCTAAAATCAGACCTGATGTATTTGTTCCAAAAACCATTAGAATCATAAAACAAACTAAGATCTCCAGTTATCAAAAGAGTTGGATTGTCAGTTATTTGAGATGCCCCTAAAGCGACAGACAAGCTACCTTCTATACCGCTTACCCCACGGTTGCAAAAGATACTTATACTTGGATCCCATTGAAATAATTGAGCATAGCGAATGATTGAACTATTGGAAAAATGAACTAAGGTGTTTCTAGGGACAGAAGTAGAAATCAGAGAAAATGCTTTCAAGTCTGAAAAGGGTATTTTCTTTAAAAATTCATCTCCTAGTCCTTTGAAATAGTTGAATTTTTCTAGAACGTCTTGCCCATAATTGGTTTGAACTTTCATATAGGATTCAACTGAATAAATAGAGTCAAGAAATTCATTCGGGTTGCATTTGATTACTTCAGTCAGAGAATAAAAAGTATCGTTCGCAGTATGGAATCCAAGATGCCAGTGTTCTAGATTATGGATGTTTCTCAGATATGATTTTATTTTTTTTGAAATGATCATTCCACCAATTGTCAAAACAACCTCAGGCACCTGAAATGGGGGTATGTTTGTCTTAAGCTCATACGGGAACATTAAAGAATCAATTGAGTAGATGAAGTTCTTTCCATAGATGTTTGAGGTCGTTTCTGTCAATACAACAGTGTTTGGGTCCCCAGAGAGCAAATCAATTACTTTCTGAGTCAACAAATTAGGATTCGAAGCTCCAATAAGTATCCATCTGTAGCGAAATTGATTCCAATTTTCAATCAGTTTTTCAAGGTTCATTGAAGATGACTTCGATGGAATCTTCAACGGATTGGATTCAGGTAATTCAACTATTTTATCGGTCATCTCATAGAGAGGCTCAGCAAATGGTGCATTTAGATGTATGGGTTGAGTGTACTTCAGTACTCGCTGAAAAGCTTCTTCCGCAAGTTCATAATTGAATTGGTTGGTTTGCTGTTGAAGACTATATATCTGGCTCTCAGAAGCTCCTTGTGGGATGATTTTTTGATGAGGACATTCCAGTATAGTTTTTTGACCATGCATCACGTCCGGTCGAAAGGTGCCCGAATAAATAGTGTGCTGTTCCAAGACCTTTGCTTGTCTGATTACCTGTCCGTCCCCTATGTCAATCTTAAATGGTAGGCGATCAGCTGAAATGACTATCAAAGGAATATTGCTGTAGTAGGCCTCGGCAACAGAAGGATGGTAGTTTAAGACTGCCGATCCAGAAGTACATACCACAATAACAGGATTTCCAGTCTGTTGGGCAATCCCTAAGGCAAAAAACCCTGCTGATCGTTCATCAATAATGCTATAAGTTGTAAAAAATGAATCAATAGCATAGCTCTTTATTAATGGGGCATTTCGAGATCCTGGACTCAAGACAACATGTGAAAATCCAAACTTTTTTGATAGAAATACAATAACCTGCGCAAGAGGTATCGTTGAGTGAATATTTGGTATAATAGCACAGAATATTTAGCTGGACTTTTTAAAATATCGTGAATAACTTGCTTTTAGGGAGAAGAAAAGGTTATTATATAATGGCAATAACTTCCCTTTTAAGGGTAAGAACTGGAAAATATGAGCCAGAAGCACACAGGCAACAGCACCCATTACATTCAACCAAAGATAACTGATGTACTCCCTCATAAACAGATAAACATACAAAACCAACAATTCAGAAAATAGAACAGCCAAGAAAGCAGCATTGGATTGAATCTTCTTAAAGAAAAAAGCCAAGAGAAAAACTCCTAGAATGGCACCATAAAACAAAGAGCCAATGATATTTACCAATTGAATGAGATTTTCAAAAAGATTTCCTATAGAAGCAAATCCGATGGCAACAAGTCCCCAGAAAAGGGTAAATATTTTTGATGCATTTATATAGTGTTCTGGCCGTTTAAAGGTTACGTTACGCCTATAAAAATCTATTGTTGTTGTCGTTGAAAGAGCATTGATCTCAGAGGCCGTAGAACTCATTGCGGCACAAAAAATAACCGCTAGTAATAGCCCAATAACTCCCTTAGGAAGATTCCCAAGTATATAGCTTATAAATACATAATCTTTGTCATTGGTTTCAGCATCACTATCAACCGATAAGATCATCTCTTTAACCTGCTCTCTTTGATTTTTTTCTTCATTTTCTAAAAATAGGAGCTGTTGCTGAAGGTTCTGGTCAGAGGTTATATTAGGATTACGTAATATAGTACTGATTTGTTTTTGAAGATTGAGGTGGTTTGATTCCAGAGCCTGAAATTCATCAGCTAGCTGTGAGTTTTTGATCGTTTCAATGTTCTTGGGATTAAAATGTATAGGTGCTGTTTCAACTTGGTAAAAAAGAAAAACCATCACTCCCACCAGTAGAATAAAAAACTGCATAGGAACCTTTAAAAACCCATTCATTATTAGCCCCATTTGGCTGTGTTTAACCGATTTTCCTGAGATATATCTTTGGGCTTGACTCTGATCGGTACCGAAATAAGATAGAGCCAAAAATGTCCCACCGATGATTCCAGTCCAAAAAGTATATCGATTATCTAAATCCCAAGTAAAATCAATTACATCTAATTTCCCAGATAATCCAGCGATTTCTAAGGCTCGATTAAAATTTATTTCATTTGGAAAGCTGTTTAACAGATAACCAAAAGCGATAAACATCCCAAGGAAAATAATCAACATTTGTTGTTTATGGGTTACATATACAGCCTTGGTCCCGCCGAATAGTGTATAAATAATCACCATACCTCCTACCAATAAGACTACTACATTGAGGTCCCATCCCAATACCACACTCAGTATGATTGAGGGTGCGTATATCGTTATCCCGGCCGCTAATCCTCTTTGAACAATAAACAAAAAGGCAGTAAGGATTCTGGTTTTCAGATCAAAACGCCTTTCCAAATATTGGTATACAGTATAGATTTTTAACCTATGATAGGTAGGAATAAAAAACAGACAAATGATGACCATGGCGATTGGCAATCCGAAATAAAATTGAACAAAACCCATCCCATCATGATAAGCTTGTCCAGGAGTGGATAAAAAGGTTATTGCACTGGCTTGAGTAGCCATCACCGAAAGACCAACAGTCCACCAACGGGCTGAATTACCTCCTTTTAGGTAATCGGATACATCCCTATGCGATCGATTCTTCAATGTGCCATAGACAACGATAAGTCCTATTGTCCCCAGAAGAATTGTCCAATCAATTGATGACATTATGAGTAGAATTTCATAAAAATGTAAAAACCAACCCAATAAACTATGTTGATCAGAATCAGTAAAATATAACTACTCTTTTTCATGACCAGCTGAAATCAGATTGACAAAAAGACGAAATGCACCGCCTACACCATTGGGGAGCTGACGAAAAAAACTCAGTCCAGTATAAATAATTTTTCCCTTATGATAATCAGCCACCAAAAGACTTCCGTCAATGGGTCGCTCACCAGGATCGTTCATCGAAAGCACCGGCTGAAATTCTTGACTCCAGGAAGAAGCAAAATACAACCCCCGTTCTTGAACCCATCCTTCAAAATCTGAAAGTTTGATCTTATTAGGCCAATTGAGAATGGGATGTTCTTGATCAATAAAGGAGACCGGAGAATGTTCGTCAGTAACTCGCAACCGAGATAATTGAAGAGCGAAAGGAGTAAGTTGAGAAACCTGAAGATTTCTTGATGTGTTGTATTGCAAAACAAGTGTCCCTCCATTTTTGGCAAATTCCCATAGGATTTGGTTTTTTTGCGCCAAGGATTCCTCAACATTATAGGCCCTAATGCCAACCACGACGGTTTTATATTTTCTGAGATTATCTAAATCAACTTGATCGATATCAAACTGATCAACTTGGATTCCAATACTGTTGAGACTAGAAGGAATTTCATCCCCAGCACCTTTTATATAGGCTACAGAATTTATTGGCACATTCAAATCAAGGCGAGTAGCTTTGCTAAAACTTGGACTAACCAAATAATGCTTTCCAATATGTGGGTATTCAATAACTGACATCTGATAATTCAAATTAGTACCCTCGGAATTTTTGAGTATGGCTCCAAAATAATCGCTCTGAGAGTCCAAAGGTGGCTTGACAGAAAAAGTGCACTTCTGGTTTTGACCAAATCCATTAATCGCAATATTACATACGGAAGGAGAAATAATCCAATGATTGGGAGCTGAAATAGAAAGGCTGCCATCAAAATAGTTTGTATTGGATGTAACAATCAGATCTATTTTCTGGGGCTTATCATTGATAAATAGATGGGAAGATTGTTCAAAATTAACAATAGCTTGAGGAATGAGATGAAACTTTTCAATCACTTCCCCTTTGACCGGATCATTGGTCCGGTAATTTAGGGGTTCTCTGAATTCAATTGAAACCCCATCAATGATAAAAACAAAAGAGGTGACTATCTTGGGGGATGTCTGGGGTAGGTATTTGAATGAATTATCATTGACTTGGTAGTTTCCTGAACTACTTTTTTCTACTAACCAGAAAGGGGTTGAATATACATCGCCAAGAATGATTTTTTCTTGGGACAAGAAGGATTTATTTTCCCCCAATGACTGATCGATAACTTGTTTTCTCCCGGCAATAGTAATTGACTCTAAATGAGTTGGGATTGGCCCAAGATTTACGGTACGCACATCAGTGATCAGCTCTTGATTGGCTACACCATAGGGTGTCGAAGTATTGAATTGTAGTTCAAGCCTTAATAGTCTCTTAATAATTGAAATTAGCTGATCTGATTTTTCTGATTTTAGCCGACTATCGTCCAGTTTCTGAACCAATTCATAAACTCTCAATAAATCTAATACGCTATTATATGGTGCTTTAAAATCGTACTCATCAATGATTTTGTCCATTAAATTGGCTATCGGAGATCCTTTTTTGGTGCGATTCCATGAGGTGTCTATCCCATCGAAAATATCTTCGCTAGGGGTGTCCCCCCGAATCAGTTCAAAATACTCGGTGCGCGGTACATAGTTGGGCGAACTACCGAACCCTTGGGATTTATGTTGGCTTCGGCTTAAAGCGGCAATTTCAGTGTTTGTTTTTCCAGTTAGAGGGTCATAAATCCCTACATCAAGGGCAAAAACGTCTTTTTCAGACATCGCCTCGTCAAAGTTTTCTCTACTACCGTAAAACCACCATGAGGTGTTGTGGAATATCCTTCTGGGTTTCCAATGATCTTTATACAGGTCTAATGGGTCATTTTCCAGAAGGTCGAAAGCTTCAATACCAAGCATTGCCGAAGCTGTATGGTGTCCATGAGTCCTATCGTTTTTATGATCGAATCGGTTTATGATAATATCTGGCTGAAAATGATCAATAACCTCTAGAACTTGTTTCAATAGATCTTGTTTACCCCAGATGGAAAAGGACTCTTTGGAGGATTTGGAATAGCCAAAATCTAAGGCTGTCGAAAAAAATTGTTTTCCACGATCTACTTTGCGTGCTTCGATCAACTCCCGGGTTCGGATTAATCCCAACCCATCCCTCAATTCTGGTCCAATTAGATTTTGCCCTCCACCACCTCTTGTTAGTGATAAGTAGGCTGTTTCGGCATTTCGAAAATTTGAGAAATAAGAAATCACCGCCGTGTTTTCATCATCAGGATGGGCGGCTATATAAAGAACCTTTCCCAGAAAATTAAACCTAAGGAGATCTTTATAGAGTTCAACGCTACTTTGAGCACCTACATTAAATGTGCTAACCAGAACTATCCCTAACAAAGGGAGAACAAAATTAGATCGTAAAAAATGAGTATTCATCCTGTAAATTTCACTCAATTAAGCATAGAATATATATCAAAAAATAAAACGTCTCAAATTACTTAAAAATCCAAGTCAAGGGGATATTTTTTCAATTGGTTGACTACTTCGACTAAGGGCAATCCAACCACATTAGTATAACTTCCTTTGATCCATTCAATTCCTATCAAGCCTATCCAATCTTGAATTCCATATGCACCTGCTTTGTCAAGGGGTGAAAATCTATTGATGTAGTAGAGAATTTCTTTTTTTTCTAAATCCTTAAATTTTACCGTGGTGATCTGACTTAGGGTATCTAATTTTTTGTTGAATAAAAATCCGACATAGGTGATTACTTGGTGGGTTTTCCCACTTAAACTTTCAAGCATTTGAAAAGTTATCTGGAGGTTTTTGGGTTTTCCCAAACATGAATTTTCAAACCAGACTATTGTATCGGCAACTAGTATAAGATTTTGGCTATGTGATATTTCCAATAGACTGTCTGCTTTTTTTTGGACGATAACTTTAGGGATTTGTGTTCCTTGAAGATTTTGGTCATAGTCTTCTTGAAAATCCGGTTTAATGGATTTAAATTCTATACCTACGCTCTCCAAGAGTTGTTTTCTTCTTGGAGATTTTGAGGCCAAAATCAGCTCAAAAGGTCTTTTTGGCTTCAAGTCTAATTCTATTGACTCCAGAGGGTGGTTTTCCAGACATTTTGGGCCCTCATCACTTTCTCAATAACATCTCGAACACATCCAGTACCACCATTATAAGGACTTATGTAATCAACTACATCCTGGACATCTTGCACGGCATCTGCTGGACAACAAGACAATCCAATATGTTGCAGAAGTGGAATATCAGGTACATCATCGCCCATATATAAGACTTGCTCTTCCTTTAGATCTTGCTCTTTTTTGATCTGTTTGAATTTCTCCAATTTATGATGGGTATTTAGATAGACTTCTTGGATTCCCAGGTCCATTAGTCTATCTCGACTTTCTTCGCTGGTGCTACCAGTGATGATGATTATCCGGTAATTATTCAATGCTGCTGTACGAAGTCCGTAACCATCTTTTGTATGCATCATCCTGAGCATTTTGTGGCCTACGGAGATGATAAATTTCCCGTCGGTCAATACCCCATCCATATCAAAGATGAATGTATCTATGGATTTTAGACGAATGTCCAGTTCAGATTCGGTTATCATTTTGTCCTCTCTCTTTTATTATTTAAATCTTTTGAGAATGGGTTCAAATGTAGAAATATATTTGCACTAAATTTGTGCCCGATATGAAATATGCTCCTTTCTACAATCATCTCCTCAAAGTTTACATTCAAAATTATTATTTACTGCTTCCCATAAGCATCATTTTGATTTCCTGCATTGGGGCTTTTGGTACGCTTATACTATCAATGGAGGGAATGAATCTTATAAACGTACTCCATTTACTTGTGGTGGTAGTCTTGGCTATGATTTATCTAGTAGGGGTTATAGGTCAATTGCCAAGAGAGCGTTCATTTTTCTTATTGTATTTCGGTGTTGTCTTTGAATTAATCTTGGTTGCATATCATTTTTTCACTTTTTCTGGATAGGCAAACTAAATGGACATCTTGCCCTTTATGGGTATTATCTCAACTATATAAATAATGCAACGTTTGAAGGCCATCTTGTTTTCAAACCGCTTGACGGCAATGTTATTCATTGTTTTTGCAACTGCAATGGCATTTGGGACTTTCATTGAAAGTTGGTATTCAACTCAAACCGCCAAAATATGGGTATATAATGCAAGGTGGTTTGAGGCTCTTTTTCTATTGTTTATCCTAAATTTTTCAGGAAATATTTTCAAATACCGTCTTTTGAGAAAAGAAAAATGGGCGGTGCTAATGTTACACTTCTCCTTAATCATCATCATCATCGGAGCAGGTGTAACTCGATATTTTGGTTTTGAGGGGGTTATGCCAATTCGAGAGGGTATGACAGAAAACCAATTTTTATCGGAAAAAACTTACTTCACTCTGATGGTAGATGGAGAATTGAATGGGGAAGCAATGCGTAAAACCTTGGAAAAAGAAGTGATGTTTTCTGAAGATGTCAACAATTCTCTTCACTGGAGGTCCAATTTTGGTCAGCAAGATTTTTCGTTAGAGCTCTTAAACTATACAGAGGATGTCTTTGAGGATTTGGTATTGGATGATAAAGGAGATCGGTATTTAAAGTTAGTTGAATCTTCTACTGGACAACGTCATGATCATTTTATCCAGGAGGGTGAGATATTGAGTGCTCACAATTTATTGTTTTCATTCAATCGTTTTCAGGAAGGTGCAATCAACATACGAATTCAAGAAGGTCAGTATTTCATTAATTCTCCTTTTGAGGGGACCACCTTTCGGATGGCTGATCAGCAACGCGATTCCATAGTACCCAATGTGGAGTCCCCATTAGCATTTCGGACTTTATATCAGATAGGTGATTTTGCATTTGTATTTCCTGAACCTGCTTTACGGGGGAATTTTCAGTTTGTAAAGGACCCTACCCAGGAGGGTTTGCCCTCAGCCTTATTATTGAGAGTAGAAACCTCAGGTCTTTCCAAAGAAATTCAGCTGATCGGGGGTAAGGGGTTCTCAGAAAATCCGCAGTTGGTTCAGCTTGGAGGGTTAGATTTTTATCTAAACTATGGATCAAAACTTTTGACTTTACCTTTTTCAATAAAGCTGAATGATTTTATTGCAGAAAAATATCCAGGAACTGAAAAAAGCTATTCTTCATTCAAAAGCAAAGTAGAGGTCATTGATGAAAGTTCATTTGATTATGAAATTTACATGAATCATATTCTCGATCACCGGGGTTATCGATTTTATCAATCGTCTTTTGACCCTGATGAGGGGGGGACAATACTTTCTGTAAACCATGATTGGTGGGGTACAGCCATCACCTATACGGGATACATTTTGCTTTACCTCAGTTTGATGGGTATCTTTTTTATAGGCAAGACGCGTTTTAAAGATCAGTCAAAACTCTTGAAATCTATCGCCAAGAAAAAATCTGCCCTATTGCTGATTGTTTCAATCGGAATGGTAAGCGGATTAAAGGCTCAGAGTGAACCACACCAAAACGTGATGATTGATTATGATTCCATCATCAGTACGAGTCGTTTTGATGAGAATCAAGCCAAGGAATTTGGAAAACTGGTAATACAAGATTTGGGTGGACGGATGAAGCCAGCAAATACCTTCTCATCAGAGTTGTTGAGAAAGGTAAGTAAAAGTGATACCTACGGAGAGATGAATTCGGATCAGGTGATGCTTTCGATGATATATAATCCTTTACCCTGGTATAATGTTCCTTTTATTTTTCTAAAGCGGGGTAATGATTCGCTGAGAAGGTCGATTGGTCTTGATGATGATGCCAGATATGCTTCTTTACTTGATTTTTTTGATTCTCGTGGTGAGTATAAGATAGCTAATCAGTTGGAAGATGCATACAGACGAGCCACACCCAATCAGTTTCAGAAAGACTTTATTGAGACAGACCGGAAGGTCAATTTGCTTTATAGTGCTTTAGAGGGTAAGGTATTCAGGGTATTCCCTGTTCCTGGTGATGAAAATAATCGTTGGGTTTCTTATCCTGAACTGGATAGCGTTGAGTTTGAAGCAAGGGATTCCATTTTTGTCAACAATATATTACCGCTTTATATGCAGGCTCTTCGAACGGGAAAATCAACGGGTCAATATGCCGAAGCTACCAGTTATTTAGATGGAATCAAAAATTTTCAAAAGCGTTACGGATTTGAGATAATACCTTCAGAGCAAAAGATAAACCTCGAAGTACTGTATAACCGGTTTGACATATTTAAAAATATATACCGGTACTACATTTATTTAGGAACGTTGCTGTTTATTTTAATGATTGTTCAAATTTTCAAGAGCAATTCTTTCACAAGAGTATTGGTTCGGGCATTGATTGGGCTTGTCCTGGGAATTCTTGTTTTACACACTTTAGGCTTGGTTTCTCGGTGGATCATTTCGGGTCATGCACCATGGTCTGATGCTTATGAATCGATGATTTATGTGGCCTGGGCAACCCAGTTTTTTGGATTGATTTTTGGTCGGAAGTCGGCTTTCACTATAGCAGCAACATCATTTGTAACGGGAATGATTTTGATGATTGCACATTGGAATTGGATGGATCCTTCTATTGCCAATTTAGTGCCTGTATTGGATAGTTATTGGTTAATGATTCATGTGGCGATAATTGTTGCATCCTATGGGCCTTTTTCTTTGAGTATGATTATTGGTGCTGTTGCTTTATTGTTGATGCTCTACGGAGGTGGGAGAAAAAGAAAAAAAATCAAACTTCAAATCAAAGAGCTTACCATCATCAATGAATTGTCTCTTACTGTGGGGCTGGTCATGCTTACCATTGGTAATTTTTTGGGTGGTATGTGGGCTAATGAAAGTTGGGGAAGATATTGGGGTTGGGACCCGAAGGAAACATGGGCTTTGATAAGCATCATGATATATGCTTTTGTCATCCATATGCGATTGGTCCCTAGCTTAAAGGGCCCGTGGTTATTCAATTTGATGAGTGTGATCGCCTATGGGAGCATTTTAATGACTTATTTTGGCGTGAATTTTTATTTGGTAGGTCTTCATTCCTATGCCTCCGGGGATAGGATCATCACACCTAGTTTTGTGTACTATGCTTTGATTTCTATTGTCATCTTGGGTTCTCTTTCATACTGGCGTTCGAAAAAGTTATATTCGGGCTAGATTTTCTTTTGATCAAAAGGGGGACATCTTATGATTATCGTCAAGAATAGATCAGACATAGGGGGTGATACAAGGGGTTCTGATATGGGTATAGATGCCCTTGAGGTTGCTGCGATTAATGCTGGGAATGATTTTTTCAATCGGCATCTTCATCTGGATGTAAAAACTCACAATGAAACCGTTTACGATAAAGTATTTCATTCTTCTGCTAAGCGAGTTCGGTATGTTTATCAGCAGTGTCAGAGGGTAAAGCAGGCGGTCATATCTGTTTTAGATAAAAATGAATTTCCATTGATATTATCGGGAGATCACTCTTCGGCTATAGGATCAATAGCTGCCTTAAGATCATTTTATCCAGGTGATAAGCTTGGTGTGGTATGGATTGATGCCCATGCAGATTTGCATTCACCTTTGAGTTCGCCTTCTGGGAATATTCATGGTATGTCTGTAGCGGCATGTTTGGGATTAGACAATTTGGACTATAAGCGAAACAAAGTGGGGGAGGATACGATGGTTGATTGGAATCATCTCATGAATTTGGGTGATTTTGTTCCTATGATTATGCCGGACGATTTAGTTTATTTTGGAACCAGATCAACGGAGTCAGAGGAGTTGTCTATAATAGGGGATTTGGGGATTGATTGTTATCGGGTTCATGAATTGAGGCATCGAACATTTGAGAAGTGCCTAGGAGAGGTTGAGAAAAAATTTTCAGAAGTCGATCGAATTTATCTTTCTTTGGATGTTGATGCTATGGATTGTGATTTGATTTCTGATGGTACGGGGACGCCGGTTTCAAAGGGTTTTGATATCCGGGAGGTCATTGAAATTATTAGCTGTATGGTTCGGACTAAAAAGCTGGTTGCTATGGAAATTTGTGAAATCAATCCATTATTGGATACTGCTGGCAACAGTATGGCCGAAGCTACTTTTCAGATTATTGAAGAGGTATTTAGTGATTTTTTTTAAAGATTAACTCATATAATCTTCTGCATCTTGTCATATGAAATACTCTGACGTATTGATTCTGTTATTTACGAAAAATTTCATTTAAGGTCTTTCCATCTTTATTTTTCCACCTACTCCAGCCACTAGTGTGCTGACCAACACAGAAACTCGCAGCCCCACTGGGAGAACTAAAGTTTATGTTTGAGGTTAGGATTACGTGATTCTGTCTTTTTATGGTTTGTTCCCGAATAATTCTCTCCATTTCGTCAGTTCGCTTATAGGAAGGTACAGTATCTTCAGATATGATGCTGTCTTTTAAAATAGTAAAGGTATTCCCATCCCAAATTCCTTTGGCATCCGAATTTCTACTTTTGATGTAAAATAGTTCATTTGATTTCTCGATTATTTCTGGTTCTTCGGTTTGGTTGGTTCCACTAGAATTAGGTTCATAAACAGCACTATGTTCATTAGATGGAGTTTTTGATAATTTAGAATCAAGCATTAGGATAATCTCTTTAGTCATATCCAAATTCGATTTTTTTTGACTGCCGAAAATATATTTAGAGATCGCCTTTATAAATTCATTATCAGGATCTTTTAATTGCTTTTCAAGGGTGGATAAATGTTTTATCTTGATAGCAAGTTTCTTAAGTTCAACAATATTGTATTCATTAACTGAAAACCGAGGGAGTAGTTCTATAATCTCATCATCTATCTCCTCCAGACAAAATGTTAAGAAAGGTTCTTCATCCAGTTGGTTCTTATCTTTTATGTCCGTGTAAAACTGATACTTGTTTCCATTGGTTAAGATACCAATATTAACATTCGATTCAAGATTGAAGTATTTTTTTAATTGGCTATGATATTTGTCTAAGTCATCATCCAAAGGTTTTCCTTCAACAAAAATGATGGGTTTACCATCTTTAAGGATTGCGTAGTCAACTTTATCTGCATTTTTAGCATTGGGGTCAATGCGATACTGTGGTTTTACTAATTTGGGTTCACGTACATCATAACCTAATATATCCAAAAATGGTTCGATAAACCACGATTCGGTTGTTCTTTCACCAATTTTATTATTCTTGTACTTTTCATAATTGTTCTGCAACGCACTAATTTTCGATTTTAAATCCATTGTCAGTTTAAGCTAAATCGTCCAAAATTAAACATAAAAGTTTTATACTGATGGATATGGCATCAGCAGGCCTACTTTTCAGAATATTGAGAGGTTATTTAGTGAATTATAATCTTTATCTATAGCGTCTTTTCTCATAAAAAACTTCGATATACGGTTTCTGTTATTTACGAAAAATTTCATCTAATGTCTTCCTATCTTTATTTTTCCACTCCTTCCAACCATTTGATGCTCTACCTAAACAGAAGCCCGCTGCCCCACTGGGGGTACTAAAATTTATGTTTGAGGTTAGGATCACTCGATTCTGGCGATTTGTAGTTTTTTCCTGTATAATTCTATCCCTTTTGGCTTTTTCCGTATAAGAGGGTGTAGCATCTTTAGATATTATACTATCCTTCATAATAGTAAATGAACTCCCATCCCAAATTCCTTTGGCATCCGAATTTCTACTTTTGATGTAAAATAGTTCATTTGATTTCTTGATTATTTCTGGTTCATTGGTTTGGTCGGTTCGAACAGAATTAGGGTCATAGACATCTTCAGTTTCATTTGATGGAGTATTGTGAAACTTAACATCAATTTTAGATAGCACACCCCTAACCAAATCCAAATAGTAACTTTTACGAGACCTAAAAATTTTAAAAGAAATTGCTTTTACGAAATCTTCTGGTGGTCTGGAAAACTGTTTTTCAAGGTAGGAGAATACTTTTTTTTCTTCATTTCTCTTCTTAGCAAGTTCCCGTATCGTCTCATAATCATGATTATTATGTGAAAATTTGCTTAATAGGTCTAAAATTTGGTTGTTATCAATTACTTCTTTTAAGCAGAATTGCAAAAAAGGATCTTTGTCCAACTGGTTCTTATCTTCCAAGTCGGCGTAAAAGCGATATTCGTTTCCATTGGTTAATATACCAATATTAACATTCGATTCAAGGTTGAAGTATCCTTTTAATTGACTGTGATATGTATTTGGTATAGCCAACCCGCCAACGCGACATTATATATCCTCTGCCAACTAGTTGCCAGAGGGTATGAAAAAGAGGTTAATTTTGGTGTATCAAACAAAATTCCAAAATGGGAAAACACAGTAAATTAACCAGAAAGCAAAGATACCAATTATCAACGCTTCGAGAAGCGGGAACTTCTCAAAAAAAGATCGCCGAAATCCTCAAGGTTCATCGGTCAACGATTTGGAGAGAACTCAAAAGGAATACTCCTACAAGTGGAAAATATAAAGGGAAGTATAAACCTGATATAGCCCAGAAAAAGACACATCAGCGACAAATAGATAGGTTCAGGGAAATAAAGTTTACCGCTGAACTAAAGGAACAAGTCAAGCGTTTGATGATGTCTCCCCGATGGAGTCCAGAGCAAATTGCAAGGCATTGGAAAGACAAGCAGATCGATGGCGTATCCAAGGAATGTATCTATAAGTGGCTATGGGCTTGTAAAAAAGGAAATAAGAAAGGAGATAGTGCATATAACTGAACTTCCCCCCTATTTTGAATTTCACATTCAAAAATTCGCTTCATTTTGGAAGATTTTCAGACGTGATATTTTCTTATCCGGATTCGATTTACCGAGCAGTAAATCTTAACTTTCAACCCTTGGGACTAGATGCTTGGATTTTAATTCCCAGCAGATCAAAAGCCCGCTTTCTGGTTCCCTCTAGACCATGAAGGATGACTACCTCAGGGATTGAGTCTGTGTTGATATTGGGTTTTCCAATAATGCGAATTATCCCAGTCAGTTCGTTCATCAAGCTGGCAAAACTCATGACCTTGTCGCCATGTTTGTTGCGCTTACGCCTGACCTTGGTTTTGGTCTGGTCTGAACTTGAAGCAGATGCTACTACATCCTTGCGCTGGGCTTGTTTTCCTTCCAAATCATCTTCACTAAATAGAATCGGTGCCAGTTCTTTACGCAAATGATATTCCACATAGTAGGCCAGCATACACAAAAACACATGAGCTTGAACCCGCTTCTTGCGC
>MPMN01000051.1 GCA_002238525.1 Flavobacteriaceae bacterium bin25 | reverse complement strand
AAGTCTGAACTCATCAAATCCATTACAGGATATGATTTATACACCAAAGCCTTTTTGAGTGAATTCAGTGTTTAAATGGTATTATATACTAAAACCTTTATGAGTAAATATAGCATTTAAATGGTATAATAGGTGTTGGTCAAATCATAAAAGAGAACTTCCGGCTTGAATGAAAATAAGTCCATAGCCTTGGTAAAAAATGAGTCAATGATGACTTTCTTATGGTCATAGAGACTGTCTCCTACACGATAAAGTGAAGTCAGGATAAGGGTACAAATGACCATAAGATCCCCTATAACCAACCACAATCAACACAATGGATATACACATTGTAATCGTGAACAACAAAGATGATTACCTCTCTTAAACAACTAAATCTTCAGTAAAAACAAACTTTGTTTGTTTTTACTGAAGAAGTGGAAAGATACTTACACAACACTATTAACTCTCTTTTTAAAAATAAGAGTACAAATAACAATGAAGACACTCTATGTCCAGACTCTATAACTATCCAAAAACAACACAATGGGTACGAACATTGTAATTAAAAAATCAAAAAAACAACACCAATATCAGACAACTTATTTATCTTTGATTTACAATTTAAAATCCTATCCTAAAGTTGCATTAATGGGTTGATTCTAGGGTTGAATAAGAAGCAATTTGTTATTTCAATTATTTATTGCACAACTACTTTGTGTTTATTTCATAAAAGATCATGGAGCTTTGAAACGGCCATGTAAAAAATGAACGTTGAGCTGATGTAAGAGCTGATGTTCTTAAGAAAAATGGTCTAAGAGTGATGAAATGTCAAAATGAGGATGAAGGTACATATTGTTGTCGCATAGCGACCTCCACTCCACAAAAAAGTAGTGGAGCCTTTTCTTACATTGAGTCCCAACTAAACTAAATTTAAAATGTCACGGTTTTGTAATTAACATTTTCTTTTAAACCAGACTTTTATTACAATTCTACATTTGTAGTTTTAGTGGTCTCAAAATCAGTGAAAAACCGAATGAAGAAATCAGCGAAAAAACTTCGATTTGGTCTTACCGCAGATTCCCATTACGCTGATAGACAACCCTATCGCAACCGCTTTTACAGAGATTCGGTTGTCAAGATGAGAGAGTTTATACAGACAATGGAAAAAGAAAAAGTAGATTTCATCATGCATCTGGGGGATTTTAAAGATGAAGACGAAAAAAAACTAGAGAAAGACACCTTAAAGTATTTGGAAGTCATCGAATCTGAATACGCCAAATTTAGAGGACCCAGATTTCATTGTATTGGAAATCATGATGTTGACAGTATAACCAAGGTTCAATTTTTGAACGGAATTGAAAACACATCAATACCAAAAAAAGATTCATACTACAGCTTTGATTTCAATGAAATCCACTGTATCGTTCTGGATGCCAACTATTCTGAAGATGGTGTGGATCATTTTTATAAAAACCCGATCAATTTTAGAAACACCAACATTCCAGAGAAGGAAATTTCATGGTTAAAAAATGATTTGTTAATCCATCAAGATAAACCTACTTTGGTTTTTTGTCATCATCCGATCTTTGAATACTATAGGGATGGCAAACAATATCATGTAAATAATTTCCTCGAAATTCAAAGTCTTTTAGAACAACATGGAAATGTACTGTTGGTACTTCAGGGGCATGTCCACCAAGAAAAATTCGTTCAAATAAACGGAATCCATTATATCACTCAACTTGCTATGGTAGATTATCCCGGAATAGAAAACAATTCTTTTGCTTTAATTGAAATTGGCTCTGGCTATATCGAAATAATTGGTTTCAAAAGATCTTCATCTCAAATTTTGAATACCTTAATTTAGAATAGTATTTTGAATTCCATATCAACAATAACAAATAATTCAGTTATCTCATCTTAGTTTTTGGATTCTATCTGCCCTTTTTCTTAGGTTTTGATTCAGAATAACTATACTTCACTGCCCTACAAATAGATGACATTCGAAATTATAAAAGAGGTGCTGTTTCTTTAAAAAAATGACATGGGTTAATAATCTTTAACTAGTATCTTATTTTTGCCAATGTCAATAAATGAATCTCACAATGTTCCAGAGGATTTTCTTGTTTTTATTGGTTGGACTTGCTATTTATAATTTTACTCAAATCGAAAATATGCGATTCTTTGAACCAAGTAATATAGTTGCTACAATTGGCTTCATTAGTTGTCTATGTGGCATAGCTATCCTTGGTTTATTGATGCTTTCAAAAAAGATAAAAAAATATATCGAACAAAAATAAATTTTCCATATTCTCAATAAACCGCCATGATCAACTCACCACCGCGACGTTGTATGCCGTAATTTTTTGGTTAATCTACTGTGATATATCATTTTGGAATTTTGCTGTAAACACCAAAATCAACCTCTTTTTATACCCTCTGCAACTAGTTGTCAGAGGGTATATCAATGTTAAGACAGAAAGTTGATTATACCATTGTAGTCTATTTGAAGAGGTAGAATAAAGGAGAAGCTCCAATGATTAATTAATCAAAATTTCTTTCAACGCAGTCTGTACAAATATATCTTGAGTGTTTTTTATCCGATAATAGATGTCTTCCCCATAAGCAAGCCTGCCAATGTGGGCTTTTAAAGCAGTCAGAGTATATGCTTTAGCACTCTCAATTTCTTGAAAATTTAGATTTTGTGCATTCATATATTTGACGAATTTTTGGAAATACTCATCACTGTTAGGCAAAGGCAAACTGTAAAATTCTGCTTTATTCCCAATTGTAGGAATTTTGTGAATTTCGATTTGATCCAATAAAAAAGATTCAATCAAAAAAGTGTTATAGAACCAAAAATTTAGTAGTGGGGTTGAACCCCACTCAATTGATGCAAACTCCTCAATGAGAATATCCGGATCAATTCCCCCTCCACCATATAATTCTCTTCCTTTAGGAGTTATAAATTCTTTCCGGCCAGCAGAGTCAGGGGGATTCAGACTGTCAATAAAATGAGATTTATTTGCATATAAAGAATCACTCGGGTAAGGTTTTTGAATAGACCTTCCAGTCGGAGTATAAAATCTTGAAGTAGTCAATCTAAGAAAATCCGACTCCCCCACCCTAGTCTGAAGTTGTACCAGCCCCTTGCCATAAGTTTTACGCCCTATGATTAAGCCTCGGTCATTGTCTTGTATAGCTCCAGCCAAAATCTCGCTCGCCGAGGCAGAAATTTCATTGACCAAAAGATATAAATGCCCCTCATAATAAATATCCTTCTCGCTTGCATTATATGTAGTCTTTTGACCTTTGTTACTTTCAACTATTACAATGGGACTGCCTTTTGGGAGAAAAAAATCACTAACCCTAATAGCTTGGTCCAATAAACCTCCAGGATTATTTCGTAAATCAACTACTAAATGTTCTATATTTTGTCTTGATAAACTATTGACAGCTCTGGTAAATTCATCAAAGGTCGTTTTGCTAAACTGCTCTATTTTGATATAACCAGTTTTGGAATCAATCATATAACTACTGGTTATACTAGGAATATCAACACGGTCACGAACAATTTCAAAATCAATTAGCTTGTCCTCAAATTTCCTATAAACAGTAACCATAACAGAAGTATTAGATGGCCCCTTAAGTAATTTTGTGATGTCCGTTTGCTCCAAAACCGACTGATTCAATACCAAACTTCCAATAGCCATAATTTGATCTCCAGAGAGTAAGCCTACCTTGTGGCTCGGCCCACCCTCAATAACCTGTAAAACAGTGACTGTATCCCTAACCACTGAAAACCGTATGCCAATTCCCTCAAACTCACCAGCCATTTCTTCCATAAACACTCGATTTAATGTGTCAGGAATATAAAGAGAATGGGGATCAAGGTTTTTAAAGATGTCCTCAATAACGCGTTCAACAATCGAATCCATATGATCCTTATGAGCAACATTACTAGCAAGACCTTTTAAATACGAATCAAGTTTTACTATGCTCTCCGAATCAGATCTAACAGAAACATCGGAAATAAAAAATTTGCTATTAATATATATTCCTAGAATAATTCCGAAAAGAAATCCAAGAAATGTGAAGTATTTAAAATTTAATTTGAGCCTCATTCCTTAGGTTTATTGGACTGAAATATCAAGTGTATCGATATCTAATCCTGTATTCAGCTTTTCGATGATATGCTCAACTATACTATCTACATTGATCTCCTCAACATAATCTTCATCAATATGCATTAAAAGAGTAACTAGTTTGTCGGTACTTTGGGTATTCTTTTCTAAGCTATTGCCCAAAGAGAATGGCTTCAAACTCAAACCAGCAAGCAGTCCAAGTGTTAAAAACAAGACAAACATCGGAAATCTGAAAATTTTATTTGATTTGTACATTTCCTATGAGTTTTTAATAGGTAAGTAAGCCAATTTTATGCCCGCCTTTTTTAGGAATTCTAGTCCTGAGGTATCCTTATACTCTACTGAATATACTACTCTTATAATGCCGGCTTGATGAATTAGTTTGCAACATTCTCTGCATGGAGACAAGGTTAAATAAAGTGTAGCACCTTGACAGGATTGGGTTGATTTAGCTACTTTTAAAATAGCGTTGGCCTCCGCATGAAGCACATACCACTTGGTCAGATTTTGATGATCCTCACAAATATTTTCAAACCCCGATGGAGTACCATTATATCCATCAGAAATAATCATTTTGTCTTTCACAATTAAAGCTCCAACTCGCCTTCTCTTGCAATAAGACAACTCCCCCCAAATCTTGGCCATTTTTAGATAGGCAATATCGTATTGCTGCGCTTTTTGATTCTTCAAATTTCTTCCCTAAATAGAAAATTATTTAGAAACAAATGTACCCATAATGATAAATAGCCGACTATAACAAACCAACTTAAAAAATCAAAAACATCCTTAGTTAGAACAGCTCCAGACAACAAATCAAAACAATTTCAACCATATACAGAAAAATACGCCATGTGCAACACTAAACATCAGCCAACTAACAGATGTTTACACTGCAAGAACGAGATATAGAAATTAAGGTTTCTTGGGGACAGAAATATCTTTTCTCTCGTACAAACAACACAGAGGTAATGATTGATAGGTAGAATCTTGTGCTTTGTACAAAGGTGTATCGTGTCCTACATGAGCAATTGCTTTATGAATTTCAGATAAATCCACCCTTCTCCGGTTATAAATAGTATTGAGTTCCTTGGTTTCTGCATTCCAGGAAACATATTTTACACCTGATATGTCCAAAACTGCAGTTTCAATTCGCTCCTTACACATTGAACAATTTCCTAATACGGTAAAATTTGCCTTTTGGGTTTTTGTGAGTCTTTGTGCCATAACATTTTGAGTTGAGAAAATAACGCTAAATAACATTACTAGCAACGAAGTTAATAAATTAAAACGAAAAATTTTCATAATTGCCATCTAAGGCCAATATACAACATTGCACCGAAAATTGGAGCATAAACTTGAGTGGCGTCAAATTCTAAGCTTTTGGGAGATTCGGCAGCAACTATCGGATCTTTTTGGGTATAAGAATTTAAATTTTCTCCCCCGATATACAATTCCATAGAATCATTTATCTGCCTATTTAATTGCGCATTGATTATCCGATAGATAGGAGTATACCATTCTTTGTAAATCCCTGACCCTGGTAAGGGGACCCCCAAGGGAGAATCGCCTAGAACATCTGTATTTTGAATCGAACCATCACTAATTCTTCTCAATTGATTAAGATCCCTACCAACAAGTGAATGAGCAAAATAAAGACCCTGGGTTTCAAGTGAAGAAGTCGGCACCATTCGTTGTGAACCAATAAGCTGAATAGTCATGTTGGCTTTCCATTGACCTCCATTTTCACTAACAGAAGAAACCCAACTAGCATTCAAAAATAGTCTTTCAAAAGGCCTCAGGGGGATTTTGTTGTACCTATTTTGATAGTCAGTCGAAGCATCTTCATTTCGATAAGCCATTCTTAGTTCCCATTGATTAGATGGAATGAAGTTATACTCAATTTGAAAACTATTGGATAGACTTCGACCATTCAACTGATAAAATGAAATTTTACCTGGTTGTTCCCAGTCAGCTACTGTTTTAGATTGAAAATCTGTCGAATAATAATCTACCGTTAAGGTATTGGATACCCCAAAAAAATCAAACCTCTGAGTGATGCTTCCCCCAATATTAAGGGCGAAGTTTATTGGAATGTCCTCTGGATTACCCTTTAGAACAATTTCTCGATTCGAGGCAAAGAATTGTTGATTTTCAGCAATATAATAGGAATACTTCCTGCCTGTTCCAATGGAAAATCGCAATTGGGTACGATCAAATAACTGATATCTCAAATTGAACCGAGGGGTGACAAAAAACCCCAACTGAGAGTGTAAATCAAGTCGAAGACCCCCAATCATGCTCAGCCCATCAAGATTGTTATGGGTTACCTCAAAAAACGAACCCGCAAAAGAAGTCTGGGGTATTTGAGTTTGATCAAATCCTGTGATAGTTTGGTCAATTGAATCAAAACCAAAATTCAATCCCGTTTTAAACGTTGTTTTTGTATTTGAGATGATAGAACTATATATTAAACTGCTGTAAAAACTACTGTGAGTCAAATCATAAGTTCTTTTGTCAAAAAATGAATTTTGATCATGGTGAATGAATGATAGTTGTAATCCTATACTTCGATATGGTATCTCGGGATTGACATAACCAAATTTCAGTGAACTGTCAAACCCAAAGGTCTTGATAAAACTCTTCCAATAATCATCCTCTGGTTGATTCATATCAAAATCTGAGTCAAGCTGACCAGTTTTTTTTTCATCATCAACAACCCTAAAACTTCCGAAGGCAATCAAACCCTTTTCCGAGTCAATGTACTGCCATCTATTCAGTAAATTGAACTGTCGGACCAAGGGGTTGTCTAAAAAGCCATCTGAATTATGGTCCAATTTTGTTTTTCTTTGACTAAAATGGCCATGAATACTAGAATAAATTTTCTCGTTGAGACTAAAAGCCGTACTGATGTTGAGCTCTGATCGTCCATGAAAAGTTCGAAATAAGTTGACAAATGCCTTATTGTCATTTAAGGGTTTTAGCATTTCAATATTTATTTGACCCCCCAAAGTTTCAAATCCACCGGTAAGACTACCCGCTCCCTTTAATATCTGTATGCTCTCAATCTGTGGTCCTGGAATAAATGAAAACCCAAACCTTTGACTAATGGTTCGACTAATTGGAATATTTTCATTGGAAAGAGAGATATGATTGTAATCCAAACCCAACATTCTGATCTGTCTTACCCCAGATAAGGCATCAGGATAATAACTATCAATGGAGGGATTGGTTTCAAAACTTTCGGCTAAAGTGCAGCATGCTGCTTTTAGTAGTTCATCACTAGATACATTGATCATGTTTCCAATTTCCTGATATGATTGCATCATGGATTTGCGTCTTTGGACCAAACTAACCCCTTCCAGTTGTTGGTTGGGCCTTAAAAAATGAATGATATAATCTCCAGTTTTTACATCTAATGTATCCGTCTGATAATTTGGATGGGTAATGATAATATTTTGTGCGTCATTGGAAAAGGTCAGTTGAAAATTGCCATCAATATCACTTTTGGCGAATAATTGAGTGTTGATCCATTGAATTTGAGCATTTTCTACAGCAATAGTCTCTTGACCATCTTTGGACAAAATTCTGCCCTTCAAAGGTTCCTGAGAATTTAAAATTAATGACAAGAAAACCAAACTAGAACAAATGAATTTCTTCATTGAGCCATTCCAATCTACATGTATTAGTCGGTTCATAACAAAATAATTTAGCCAACTATGGACAGTGTATCAAATTCAGTGAAAAATAGGCTACCTACCTCGTTTTTGAAAGTCTGTACCGAATACCTAACCACAAAAGAATACCTAACCACAAAACTAATTAAAGCAAACCTCATATAGTAATAGCATTTAGATTTTCTGTTGAAAATATAGGACAATTTATTTATTGACATAAGGTCAATGAGGTTGAATAAACTTGTTGTAAAATTTTGAGAATTAAGGTTTATTTCATAAAGATGACGATTAAAAAATTTATTAAACTATACGCAAGTTTGTCAAAATCGACATTCTAGTCCTAATAATCAACCACTTATAAATCTATCCACTACGGCAAAACCCCTTACTCGAACCGTTTTGGAGTTTTTTAAAGGGGAAAATATATATATACTAAATAAACCTCAACAGGGATATAAATATGTAAATAAAAGTGATTGATTATTATAAAATATTCAATGAAATGACGAAAAAAAATTTTTCACGGGTAAAAAAATGCTTTTTGGCAAACTTGCGCATTATTTGATGGGATTCTTTTTTGGTTTGGCTATGGTTAAATAAAATTTTGATACCTTCAGTTTATAGATGAATTTTGCATTATTTTTACGCGAAGAGATTTACTAAACTATACTGCATTTCTGTGGGGCTTATCACTGAAATTAACAGCATATTTCTTATTTCAGACCTCAGCTTCAAAAAGAAACTGAATAAGATTTGTGCACTTTTGAGAACAAAAAAAAAACATTACGACTGGGTCGGATTTTATTTTGCTAATCATGCGGAAAAGACCCTTCTCTTAGAAACTTATTCCGGAGCCACAACAGAGCACACAACCATCCCTTTTGGTAAAGGAATATGCGGTCAAGTCGCTATTTCGAACTGCATCTTCATTGCTCCGGATATAACCGTTGAGTCCAACTACCTCTCTTGTAATCCTCTTGTGAAAAGTGAGATAGTTTGCCCAATTTTCGTCAATAATACCAATGTAGGACAAATCGATATCGATTCACATACCAAAAACGCCTTCGGTCACAATGATGAAATTCTGTTGAATAAAATATGTGCTATTATTGCCAAGCATTTCCCTAATCACATTTCAGCAGTTGAGAGATGAGTACAGAATTTCGTAAAATAAAACGAGCGTTACTTTCAGTTTATGATAAGACCGGTTTAGAACCAGTAGTCAGGGCTCTGGATTCATTAGGCATAGAATGCTATTCCACCGGAGGTACTTATAAATATATCAAAGATTTAGGAATAAAAGTAAATTCAATCGAAGGTTTGACTTCATATCCTTCTATTTTAGGTGGTCGAGTAAAGACCCTACATCCTAAAGTATTCGGTGGAATTCTTGCCCGGTCAGACGACATTTCTGATGCCGAAGATTTAAAGAAATACCAAATTCAGTCATTTGATTTGGTTGTGGTGAATTTGTATCCATTTGAACAAACTCTAAGCAATTCTAACGCTACCCATAGCCAATTGATAGAAAAAATAGATATTGGTGGAGTTTCGTTGATTCGAGCAGCAGCAAAAAACTATAGCGATATACTTTGTATATCTCACCGAAATCAATACCTCAAATTAGTCCATGTTTTAGATTCTAATTCAGGAGGAACTTACCTCCAGGAACGAGCGACTTTTGCAGCTGATGCTTTTTTGGAAACCCAAAATTACGATGGTCTAATTGCTGGATACCTTGGTTCCAATAAAAATGTCCATTTCAAAGAAGTTAAAACCCTACGATACGGTGAAAATCCTCACCAGAAAGCAGTGTTCGAAGGAAATCTAAAGGAATCAATTGAACAACTTCATGGCAAAGAAATTTCGTATAACAATCTTCTAGACATAGAATCAGCTATTTTACTTTCATTAGAGTTTGATAGTGCGTCAAAATTATTTGCCATATTCAAACACAATAATGCATGTGGGGTTGGAATTGGGGATACTTTAGCAGATAGTTTTCAAAAAGCACTTCAAGCTGATCCGATTTCAGCTTTTGGTGGGGTTTTTATTACCAATCAAATCCTTGATTTAACCACCGCACAAGCTATCAGACCAATCTTTATTGAAGTGATTATCGCCAAAGATTACCATCCCGAAGCCCTTGATTTACTGAAAAAAAAACGAAATTTAATTATCCTAAAATCAAAAATCACTGCATTTCCAAAAGTTCAATTCAGGAGTTGTCTCAATGGAACCCTTAGGCAAGACTTTGATTTTAAGACAGATGATGAAAAAGATTTGAAAGTGGTTACTACCAAAAAACCCAGCTCAACCCAAATCAATGAGTTGATCTTTGCCTCCATATTATGCAAACACACCAAATCAAACGCTGTTGTTCTGTCAAAAAACAAGCAACTGTTGGCATCAGGAATGGGGCAAACTTCAAGAATAGATGCCCTAAAACAAGCAATAGATAAAGCTGATAAACACAATCTAAATTTAGAAGGTTCCGTAATGGCTAGTGAAGCTTTTTTCCCTTTTCCCGACTGTGTCGAATTGGCATACAAGCATGGAATCAAAGCTGTAATACAGCCTGGTAAATCTAAAAATGATCAGCTTTCGATTGATTACTGTAATGAAAACGGTATTTCAATGGTATTTACAGGTTTTAGACACTTTAAACATTAATTCAAATCATTCAACACCTCGTATCCAATGGGAATTTTCAAAGAAGAAATAGCTATTGATTTAGGAACGGCCAATACCCTTATCATACATAGAGATCAAATAGTTGTCGACAGTCCCTCTGTTGTGGCCATAAATTCCAAAACCAATAAAATTGTAGCTATCGGAGCTCAAGCGGTTCAATGGGAAGGCAGGACACATTCTGATATTAAAGTTATCCGCCCACTACAAAATGGAGTGATTGCTGATTTTTTGGCATCTGAGCACCTTATAAGAAATCTGGTACGCCAGATACCAACTCTTCAAAAGAGAATTTTCCAGCCCTCACTCAGAATTGTGATCTGTGTACCCTCGGGCATTACTCCCGTTGAAAGACGCGCTGTAATAGAATCGGCTGAAAGGGTTAATGGTAAAGAAGTCTTCCTAATTGATGAACCAATGGCTGCTGCTATTGGTTTAGGATTAGATGTTTCTATGCCCAAAGGAATCTTAATCGTAGATATAGGTGGAGGAACTTCAGAAATTGCGGTGATTTCATTGTTTGGGATTGTCTGCGGAAAATCACATAAGGTGGCAGGAAATTCATTCACCAATGATATCATTCACTATATCGCCGAAGTCAAAGGAACAAAGATCGGTGATTATACGGCTGAAAAAATCAAAATAAATGTAGGTAGTGTATCTGAAAATTTGAAAAACCCTCCTTCTCCTATTCATGTCAATGGAAAAAAAATCACCACAGGAGAACCGGTACAAATTGAAGTAAGCCATATTGATGTTGCTAAAGCCATCAATAATTCGATTACAAGTATTGAAAAATCGATCTTAAGAGTTTTGTCTGAAACCCCTCCAGAGTTGGCCGGTGATATTTTTGAAAACGGAATTCATTTAGCTGGTGGTGGGAGTTTGATTAGGGGTTTAGTAGAAAGAATCTCAAAAATCACCAAAATGAAAGTCATTCTAGGAGACGACCCATTGGGAGCTATTGTAAAAGGAACCGGTATCGCATTAAAAAAATTCAATTATTTTAAACCTGTTTTGGAGAACCAATAGATGGAGCGGTTACTCAGCTTTCTGTTTAGATTTAAGAATTTCTTACTCTATTTATTTTTATTGATTCCATGTTTGGTTTATTTTTTTCTAACTTCCCCTGAAGCAAGTAGCAAATTAAACGAATTTACTCTCAATGTTATCGCTCCAGTTCATCAATCGGTAAATTCAATTACCCTCTATTTTAAACTTAGGAAAATCAATGATTCACTAATTGTAGAAAATCAACAATTGAATCAATTTAAGTTCAATCAACTCTATAAGCAAAAGATGGCAACAATAAATTTTATTGACAAAAATTTATCTCCCTATGATTTAAAAGCTGCTAACATCATTTTTGCTTCCAGAAGTTCAGACAAAAATTATTTTATAGTTGACAAAGGATCTGATGATGGTATTAAACCTGAAATGGGAGTAATACATAACCGAGGAGTACTAGGGATTACACGAGATGTCAAATCAAATTATACTCGAGTAATTTCTTTATTGCACAGAGACTTGGGACTTAGTGTCAGAGTTCAGCCTTCGGGAACAATAGGAATTCTAAAATGGTCTCACAAAACACCTACCACAATGGTGATATCAGATATTCAAAAATCTAGTCACATAATGATAAATGATATCGTTGAAACAAGTGGCATATCTACTTATTACCCTGATAAAATCGAAATAGGAAAAGTTTCCCTAATTGATTCTTTGAGTGATCCGGTTTATCATCGGATTTTAGTAGAATTATTTGAAAACCCACTATCTAAAAAAGTCGCTTATCTTGTAAGCAATAACAAAATTAGTAATATAGAATCTCTTCTAAAACCGTTGGAATGAATTTTTCGGTTTTGAAACTGATATACCTTTTTCCTTTAGTTTTACTTGCTCAGGTGTTCGTTTTTTCGAATTTTAATTTGTTTGGATTTATTGATCCCCAAATATATTTGCTCTACTTTATTGTACTACCACTAAAAATAAATCAGATAATTCTTTTGCTTATAGCCTTTACCATGGGAATATCAATTGATTTGTTTCTTGACTTACCTGCAACCAACGCCATATCAAGCATCACCGTTATATTTCTCAGACCATTGATTATACTAGTTCTTTTGGGAAAAAGTCGAGACAAAATTATATCGGAGGGTAAAGGTGCAATTCTGGCTCAAGATCTTAAGTACATTGCACTAATAACAGGCCTACATCAACTAGTTTATTTTATTCTTGATTTGATTATACTTGGAGATTACCTTTCCTTTATGCGGAATTTTGTATTTAGTTGGTTAATTAGTGTTTTTCTAATTTGGACACTACTAGGTTTCAAAAAGGTATCACTAAATGAATGAAAAAAAATTGCTATCAGTTGTGACTGGGATTGTGGCAATCGTTTTTACTTTTCAACTTTTTAATCTTCAGATTCTCAATACCTGGGGATCAAACTATTCTCAGACAGTGTTCATTAGCAATGAAGAAGTTTTGCCTGGTCGTGGTCAAATATTCGATAGAAATGGAAACCTATTGGTCTCCAATAGGGTTATTTATAATTTGATGCTGATTCCTGACAATCTCAAAGAAATAGATACTGTAGAATTTGCTTCAATTTTAGGATTAACTAAGAATGAATTGGTCAATCAGATAAAAAATGCTCTGGATTATTCCTCTTTTTTGCCTTCTCAAATCAAAACCAAGATATCTGATTCTGCAAGTTTGGTTCTTCACGAGAAAATATGGAAATATCCTGGATTTTTTCTTGAAAAAGAATTGGTTCGGGATTATAAAACTGAATCAGCATATAATTTATTAGGATATATCAATGAAGTAACTCCAGCCGAAATCAATCAAGACAATAGCTATTACTCATTGGGAGATCTTATAGGAAGAAGCGGAATTGAAAAACAGTATGAGCTTGAGTTAAGAGGGAAAAAAGGGATACGTTATTTTCTTCGCGACAAGTTCAATAGAGATATCGGAGGCTATAGTGATGGAAGAATGGATGTTCCAGCTCAATCGGCAAACGATTTGGTTTTAAGCATTGATTCAGATATCCAAGAATATGGCCACAATCTAATGAACAATAAACGAGGAGGGATTGTAGCTATTGAACCGAATAGCGGGGGAGTACTTGCATTGATCAGCAAACCTAGTTTCAATTCTGATTCATTGCAAAGAACTTATGATACCAATTATTTCAACTCGCTTATCAGAGATACTCTTAATCGTCCTTTTTTTAATCGAGCACTTCAAGCTCAGTACTCCCCAGGTTCACCATTTAAAACCTTGAATGGACTGATAGGTCTTCAAGAAAAAGTAATTGATTCGGCAAGTCATTTTGTATGTAATAGAGGATATCGATATGCTCCAGGTTCATATTTGGCTTGTCGCTGTCCTTTAGGAACTCGCAACAAGATTGTCGAAAGTATCAGAAAATCATGCAATAGCTACTTCGCTCAACTTTTCAGCCTTTTGGTTGATTCAGAAAAAACCCCTGAGTTAGGGGTGGAAAAGTGGAGAAATCATTTGATAAGTTTTGGTCTAGGGGACTATCTTGGATATGATTTACCGATAGGGAGTCCAGGATTTGTGCCGGATGGAGATTACTATTCAAATTTCTACGGGGATTACCGGTGGAATGCTTCTTCTATTATTTCTAACGCCATTGGTCAAGGTGAAATAGTCACAACACCAATTCAGATGGCCAATTTTACTGCGGCAATAGCAAATAGAGGTTTTTTTTATCGGCCGCATTTTGTAAAAAAGATAGGAGACACTCCTACCCAAATCAACTATCCTAGGCAGTATACTACAATTGACTCTACAAATTTTGAACCCGTTATCAGTGGAATGGAGCAAGCTGTTCTTTGGGGTACATCAACAATAGCTCGTATCGAAAACATCCAGGTTTGTGGTAAGACAGGAACTGTAGAAAATTTCATCCTTATTGATGGCAAAAAAACACAACTGACCGACCATTCTGTTTTTATTGCTTTTGCTCCGAAAGAAGACCCAGAAATTGCTATTTGTGTTTATATTGAAAATGGCTACTGGTCTAGTAGATGGGCTGCTCCGATTGCTAGTTTGATGATAGAAAGGTATCTAACCGGTGGCACCACAAGGAGTTATTTAGAAAAAAGGATGCTTGAAGGTTCTTTGCTTGAAGAATATAAAAAACCGTTATTAGGTGATTCCTTTTCAATTAACCAATGACCAGAAGACCTCATTTTAGACGGTTGGATTTAATCAGTCTCCTTGTCTATTTGATTCTGATTTCAATTAGTCTGATTATGATTTATTCGATTAGTTATAGTCTATACGAGCCCAATGAAATTTTCACTCTTGGCAGTCAATTCTTCAAGCAACTGATTTTTGTTTCAGGAAGTTTGGTCCTTGGGTTTTTCATCTATCTGCTAAAGATTAAGTTTCTATTGAACTCTACCGATGTTTTTTATATGATATCTTTAGGATTATTACTAGGCCTCTTCGTATTTGGGGATCGAATAGCGGGGGCTCAGTCTTGGTATTCTATTGGAACTTTTGGGTTTCAGCCATCAGAATTAGCTAAAGTGACTACCGTATTGATGATATCTAAACTATTTCATCGCAATGATGGGGATGCGCTTATTTTCAGAAACTTTCTGTTGGTTTTGGGCATCATATTCCTTCCTATGATTTTAATTGTTTCCCAGTCAGATCCTGGTACTACCGTTACTTTTTTATTTCTCAGTTTCTTGCTTTATCGTCAGGGAATTAGTGTGGTTGTTTTTATGGCAGGGATTCTGGTATTCTTTATTTTCATGATTACTCTGATTTTTGGAACAGTTAAATCTATTCTAATTCTGTTTTTATTTGTTTATTCCCTATATTTTCTAATCAAGAGATTTAACCTTGGCATAACCAAGAGAATACTGACTCTGGTTACTTGTTGTTCTCTGGTGGTCATTCTGTTTTCAGGTTTTGTTTATTATCAAATTTTTGAGCCTCACCATAGAGATCGAATTGAAGTTTTTTTGGGTTTGGAGACCGACATACAGAACATTGGTTATCAATTAAATCAATCGAAAATAGCCTTAGAAAGCGGAAGATTATTTGGTACGGGATATTTAAATGGACCGAGAACATTGGGAAATTATATACCTGAGCAACATACCGATTACATCTTTACAGCAGTAGCTGAACAATGGGGATTTGCTGGAAGCATCTTAATTATTGGACTTTATATACTATTAATTATTCGAGTGTTGAATCGGGCTAGTTTGCATAATAGTCAATTTCGAAAAACCTTTTCGTATGGTTTTGCAGCATTTTTATTGGGTCATTTTTTAATTAATATTGGCTCTAATATCGGATTAGTCCCGACAATTGGCATACCACTACCCTTCCTGAGTTATGGTGGCTCCAATATATTATCGTTCACCATTTTTATGGCTATCTATCTAAGCATGGACTATCGTAGGCTTTCCCATAAAACTCTTAACGACTATCCAGCATAATTGAATAGAGCATTAATTTCATCGGTCCATAAGAGATCTTTCTTGTCAGCTGAAGCTATACATCTCTATTGAAATCCATTTGGAAAACTCAAAAAATTGGGGTCAACCTATAAAAACAGTACTAGTTCGGCAGCAAGCATTATGAACTTCTAAAGATAGGTTTGAGATCGCAACTATTTTTCTTCGTTCTGAGAAACAATTGGTATGACGGGATTTGGTGCGTTTAAATCTTTAATTACTTCGACGGCCTCATCTATATAAAAATCTGATTCTAGTCGTTTGAGCCAACCATCTCTTCGTTGTTTAAATACTTCATCATCCAATACAGTGCTATTGGCATTTGCTTCGGGTAACCATTGGAATATGTTATTTGAACGGTACTGATCAAGTTTTTCGAATTTTTTTGCCTTTTGACGATCGTTATTTTTCTTGTCTAAGTACTTTTTATAATTTAATGATATTACATCTACTTCTTGCTGTGATTTTATCCACTGAGCCTGTTGGTCAATTAATTGAAGATGTGGATTTTGGCTCAGCCGTTGATTACTTTTTTCAATGGCATATTCAAAATTCTTCGTTTGACCATATGGAGTAAATGGTACTTGGTCAATTGAATTCCAAGCGATTGGATTTTCATGATCTTTTTCACCCATTTCGAGGTATGCATACCGATCAATATAAATAATATCACTTTTGACCCCTTCTAATTGGGTTGATTTACCATTGACTCTATAATACATATCTGTAGTCAATTTTAGTGCACCGAGGGGATCCGAAGAACTCCTATTCCGCATGATCCGATCAAGATCAACTAAATTTTGGACTGTCCCTTTCCCGAAGGTTTGGGAACCCCCGATGATAATTGCTCGTTGGTAATCTTGAAGAGCGCCGGCCAAAATTTCAGATGCTGATGCAGAAAACTCATTTACTAAAACGACAAGTGAACCATCCCATAAAATTGAAGGGTCTTTATCATTGAGGACTTCTTTTTTTCCTCCGGTGCTTTTTACCTGAACCACGGGACCTTTTTTGATAAAAAATCCGGTCATTTCCACAGCAGTCTGTAGTGCACCACCTCCATTATTTCTCAAATCCAAGATGATACCTTTTACCTTCAATTCTTTGAGCTGCTTTATTTCAGCAGCTACATCTTTAGCGGCATCTCGCTGTCCGGAATCATTAAAATCGATATAAAATTTAGGTAATTCAATCAACCCATACTTTTTCCCATCGCTTTCAATGATCACTGATTTTGCATATGTTTGTTCCAGTTCTACTTGATCCCTAATGACTGTAACATCCTCTATTGTTCCATCAACTCTTCTCACTGTTAGTATCACTTGAGTACCTTTGGGTCCTTTGATGAGTTTTACCGCATCATCTAGAATCATTCCTGATATATTTACTGGCTCTTGGTCCTTTTGGGACACTTGTAAAATAACATCACCAACTTTCAACAAGTCATCTCTCCAGACAGGACCTCCTAGTAGAACTTCGATTACTTTTACTTCCTGGTCCCGTTTTTGGAGCCTAGCTCCAATTCCCTCGTACTTTCCTGAAATGCCCATATCGAAACGTTCTTTCTCAGCTGGGGCAAAATAATTAGTGTGCGGATCAAACTGACTAGCTAGTTCATTAACATAAATAGTGAACCAATTTTTTCGTTTCAAATCTCTAAAATTATCAAACAAGATATCGAGATTTTCTTTGGTGATTTTTCTAGATTCTTCTTCCAATAACTGATCCGATTTTATTTCATATGCCGGGTCTTTTTCTTTGCTTTTATTTTCTTGTTCTTTTTTAGTAATAAAACGATCAAGTGTATAAAATTTAGAGCGCTTGCGCCAGTAACTTTTAAGTTCTGGAATTGAATTCGCATAATCAACATTATCGTAATTCAAATTGAATTCTTCATCTGAAGAAAAATCAAAAGGTTCTTCTAAAATCTCTTCATAAAATCCTTCAACTTGTTTAATTCTCTCAATCAAAATCTGGTAAGCTTGATCAAAAAATTCGATATTGTTTTGGGTTAACTCATCATCCAATTTATATCTATAGTTCTCTAATTTTCTTATATCGCTTTTCAATAGCCATTGTTTATTTCCATCTATTTCTTTGAGAAAACTATCGAATAGATTTTGTGAAAATTCATCATCAAACTCAATATAATCTGAAGAATAGTGCCATTTATCCAATACATATGTTACAATTTCGACTAATTGTTCTTCTCTATCTAAGCTTTCTGTTGTGGTCCTATAACCGTATAGAAGACTAACAACAAGCACTGCTGTGAATATCCACTTAATTGAATTCATTTTTATTTCATTGATGAGCAAAGTTATTGATATTAACCATTGGGAAAGACATTTTGATAAAGAACGATGTTATCTTTTGTTCAAGATTTGTCCATGATGTTTCAATAGCCATATTAAATTATAGTGCAAGGATAGTGCCAAACTAATAACTTTGTTGGTTGAGGTTCAAAACAAATAACCCCCGCTTATTTTGGTTGCTGATGATGATGAGGGGATTCATGTTAGGGAATCAGGGTTTTTATCATAGAATAAATGAATAATACCGGGCATGTACATGAGGTCGCTTTAGAAAGTAGTCAATCTGGAATTTATCATGCCAACACTATAAATCCCACTTGGCATACTAGTAAACGAAATTTAAACTTGGTGGGGCCAGATACTAAATACATTTTTTCAGGGACTTCTTTTTACTGCATAAAAATTACTGTCAATCAAGCTCTTAATCAAAAACCACCTGATTTATACGTTTCGGTTATTAAGCACGGGAATAATGCTTCGGCAACATCATTTATTTCGGGCTCATGAGTGTCGTAGTTAAGACCGGAATGGAAAGCATTCCAGCGGTTGAATTTTCACTATATGACTCTTCATGGGATGTTGATTTTGAAAGATGTGAACCATCTGTTGGATTTATCAACAAAGTATTGTTAGATAATAAATCTTCCCCTGTGACGGATATTCATTGGGAAGATAATTTTGATATACTAACCAATGCTCATAAAAGTGAATACTACTATTCAACAGGACCGTTTATTGTAAATGACAAAAGTTCAAATACCAATTTATGGGCTTTGGAAAACAATGTTGTTTCGTCATTACCTTTTCATTATAATCTGACTTCTGACCAGGTTATCAGTCAATTGAAATCATGGAATTTATAAAGAGCCGACAATTTTATTTTGGAATTATTACTTCATTACTATGGACATCCGCACTTGCAATTATAATCGTAGAAGTACAATCTCAGGCCGATTTAAGACAAACTCTGTTGGAATTATTAAAGGAGTACAATTTAGGAGGTATTATCGCCTTATCATCACTTGTGAACATTCCAATTTTTTTATTTGCTTTACGCAAAGAGAAGATTCCTTTTGCTGCGGGACTGGTCGCAGGGTGTTTTCTGCTATTTCTCGTTCAATTTTTTCTTTAAACTGCTTATAGTTCCGTGCGCTATTACATTATTTCGGGAGAGCAGTCAGGCGATATTCATGGAGCCAATTTAATTTCTTCTTTAAGAAAGATAGATCGTAAGGCTCATTTTCGGGCTTGGGGAGGCCGGAACATAAAAGAAACCGGAGTTGAGATAGTTAAAGATATCGAGGAGCTGGCTTTTATGGGATTTTGGGAGATCTTAATAAATATCAGAACGATTGTAAAAAATTTTAAGCTTTGCAAGAGAGACATTAATAAATATCAGCCGGATGCATTAATTCTTATTGACTATCCTGGTTTTAATCTTCGCATAGCTAAGTGGGCTAAAAAAAATAATTATCGAGTCTTTTACTACATCAGCCCACAGGTTTGGGCCTGGAAAGAAAGCAGGGTCAAGCAGATCAAAAAAAATATTGAGAAGCTCTTTGTCATTTTGCCCTTTGAAAAAGAATTCTATCACAGAAAACACGGCTTTGATGTTGAATATGTTGGACATCCATTGTTGGATTATATTTCCCAATTCAAAAAAGACGTTCATTTTTTTAAACGGAATAAGATTCCAATAGACAAACCAATAATTGCTTTGTTGCCTGGAAGTAGAAGGCAGGAGATAAAAAAAATTCTGCCGATTTACATCTCTGTGGCCAAAAAAAATCCTCAGTGGACATTTATTGTGGCAAGAGTTTCATTTATTCCAATTGAGTTTTACGAAATTCTCTGCCGGGATTACCCAATAAGGATTGTAGAAGGTGCCACTTATGATTTACTTCAGAACGCTAGGGCAGCAATAGTTACTAGTGGTACTGCAACTCTTGAAACTGGTCTTTTTCGAATCCCCCAGGTGGTTTGTTATAAAACTAGTTGGTTTAGCTATCGCCTGGCCAGATTGTTTATAAATATCAAATATATTTCTTTAGTGAATCTGATTTTAAATGAATCCTTTATTACAGAATTAATTCAATCTCAATGCAATTCAATAACAGTCAACCATGAACTTCAAAAAATAGTTGATTCAAGGGAAAAAGAATACTTTGAAAAGGGTTATCGTTCTCTCTGTAAACTCTTGGATCAGTCTGGTGCTAGCGATAAAACAGCAAGGCTCATCAATGATGCATTTAAGAATTGATTTTACTAGCGAACAAAATTTTAAAATTTATAGGAGCCTTAATTAGGCGAAGATTTAAAGAAAATCTTAGAAAAAGATTATTAGGTCATCATTTTCGCTATATCAAATTTTTTTGATGGATTTATCCTTGTTCACCATTTTTGTAATCAGGTTGTTGAGTATCGTTTCTTTACTCTGTGAACGATTTACCCCGAATCAGAACTCATTGAAATACCTATTTAGGTTAAAGTCGCTCACCCACGATTAAGTGGTACGCATCCAAGGCTTTATCTGGTGGTTCATCGTATGAAGAGACACGAAGTTGAGTCTCTTGTTGCTCTCCATCTGGGTAATGTTATAGGCCTTGGTTATTGGTTTATATCCTTTCCACCCCGTGACGGGGAACAACAGCTTGTCAGTGGTTATCTGGGGAGACTTACTGATATAGTTGGCAAAGATGGACTCAAGGGAGCGTGCCGAAAAATCATCTATGCCCATGCATACATACGCCTAAGCTTTCCCTCCTTTGTTAGCTGTACTGCCATTACCGCTTTCTTTTTCTTGGTATCATAGCTACGCCCTATTTTTACTTGTTCTACTCCACCTAGAATGAACTCGTCCACGTGTACTATACCATCCATAGGTGCCACTAGATTCCATAGCCTCTCTGACTTTGTGCATGAAAAGACGGGCAGTATTTATGAGTCACTTGATAGCGAACAGCTGTGTATCGTGCAGAAAGACTCTTGGTACTAGTAGACATCTCAAAACAGATGAAAAAGGCCTTGCGTACACCGAACTTCACCTTGTGGAACAAGGTGGCTGTAGCGGACCCGGTATGACTACAGATGTTGCACGAGATGGAAAAAGCCTTGCGTACCTGTCAAGCCCCGTGTCCACATTGGACACATTTGAAGCCGTCTTTTCATTTGATTTCAGAGAAGTATTTCTTACAATCTAAGTCCGATTTGAAGCGTTAAGAGAACTCTAAGAGGTTCTGACCTTAAAAATATTCATAAAGTCTTTGTTTATAAGCATCAAAGATATGAAATTATATAAACACCTCAATATAAATAATTTTGCATTGTTGCTATCATGGTCAATGAATTTCGCAATCGATTTTGAAATTAGATGCAATGAGCATAGTAACAATTATTATAACTTCAATGAAAATGTAATTCAATTGGGAAGAAAATCAATTGGGAAGAAATACCCATACAAGAAGTCGCTCCTTCGATGCATCGAAAAATCGTCACTGGCGATAAAATCATGATCGCTAGAATGAAATTTAAAGACGGATTTGTGGTACCCAAAC
>MPMN01000050.1 GCA_002238525.1 Flavobacteriaceae bacterium bin25 | reverse complement strand
AATCAAAAACTTCTCGAAAACCGATCCGAGAACTTATCACACCGAATGATAAGTTTAGGTGTTCCCGTATTAAAGAAATGGAAGGATAAGGATGGGGATAAAAGCTATCCTGAATCAAGGGAAAAAGATCCTAATCTAAACCATAAGGTAAAAAGTTTATCAAAACTAAATATGACCTCAAACAATTTTATTTATGAGAGCATCTAAATTTAAAACAAACAAAAACATAATCTCTGAAGAAAATAAAGAAACTAATATTTTAAATCCTCAGATTAATCCAATAAAAAATCCACTGCTTGATTTTGATTATCTAAAATATGGTTGTTCATCAACCAAAAAAAACTATATATCGTATTATTATTATTAATTTTTAAATTATTTTATTATGAATCATTCTTATTCGTGTCCAGTACAAATTTATGGGACACTCAAAAGTGTAAAAGGCCAATCAAGTGCCAAAAGAGCTCTTTGCTCAGTTTTATTTGAACAAATAAAAAAGATAGACTCACAAAATGATGAGGCTATAAAATATAAATCCACCAACATCACATTGGTAGGTCCTAGTGGGTGTGGAAAGACGTTTTTAGTAGAAACAGCATGTAAAGCTGTGGGACTCCCATTTCATATCATTAATGCGCCCAAGTTAGGTCCACACCATACCTCAGACAAATATTCATTAGAAAAAGCATTAGAAGAGTATTATGAGAAAAATAAAGCAAATCCATCTGACCATCACCAATTATGCCATGGCGTTATATTTGTAGATGAAGTAGACAAACTTGGTTGTATGATAGGAGGGAACAATCCTAATTGGGGAACCCAAATACAGGATGCCATGTTGAGGCTAATGGAAGGAACCGAATTGACAGTGGATGGGATAACCTACAATACAGCCGATCTCCTATTTGTTTTTGCCGGAGCATTCACCGGGATTGAAAAGCATATTGAAAATAGATTGAGCAAAGAAAATCTCAAGTCAACATCAATAGGGTTTGCACGCAAAACTTCAGGTCAATCAAAAGAAGTAACTGATACAAAAGATCTAAGAAAAATGATTGAATTAGATGATTTAGTTTCTTACAATCTAAAACCTGAGTTTGTAGGAAGATTGGGAGTTTTGATTCCGATGGAATCTACAAACGAAAATACCGTTCGAGAAATCATAAAAGAAAGAGTAAACGAGGGGGTTCCATACTTTAAAAATCAAGGAGTACAACTTCATTTTACCGAAGAATCTATTGATTCTATTACCAACAAATGCATGAAGAAAAAAACCTTCGGATATAGAGGGATTGGTACTTTTTTAGAAAAACTTTTAAATGATCCTAAATTTCATATAGGAAAATTAAGAGGAAAAACAATTTCAATTACCGGAAAAATAGTGGACGAAGGATTTTCCAAGAATTATTTTGACCATTTAACACCAAAATCTTCACAAACAAAAGAAGTACAAGAACATAAGGGAAAAGCTGATGCAGTAAACCCATATATAGAAAATGAAAAGTATGACACGGTTATTGGAGTGATTCATTCCGTACACTCTCCTATTCCTAATATTGATAACGCCTTTTTTCTGGATCTTAAAATAGAAACATCAATCCCAAATAATCCAAATAAAAAAATTCTATTTCCTGTGAGAATATGCTATAAAGAACTAATAATTGATTTCACTAAACAATTTCTAGGCGACCATACGGAAGATTTAAGTTCTGATTTTCCTGATAATCCAAATCTGCGTTATGTGATTAAGGAAGAAAATAGTAATAGAACAATCATAAAGATGGACAAAAAAATAAACATTAAGATGAAAGTCCACTATCAGCAATTCAAAACAGTACCAGATAAGTTTTTTGTGTCTGAATTTGATGAACACTCCTTTGATGAAGTTCAAGAACTCCTCCTTACTGAGGAGGAAAAAAATGAGATTAGAATTATTAATCTTTATTCTGGAAACATCCTTATTTTCGATGAAAAAGATGAGAATGGGTTCTATAAATGGTCATATCAACAGCTATCAAACTATCAATCAATATCTTAGGTTATCGTTGATAGTCCACACCTTTGATGGTTTTTTAATCCTAACAAGAACTATAGCAAGATTCAGATAAAGTGTTATCGTAAGAATGAAGCGTTAAATCCTCTTGGAGAAAATAAGTTCTAAGATCGAATCTAACACTTGCGTAAACATCCAACTTTTCCGAAGAAGGCATCAAATCATACTTAAACCATACATCAATCTTAATGAAATTGAAATCAACTACAACAAAAACCAAAAAAAATCATCGGACTTGTGTAAATTAAAAAAATTGTTTACCTTTGCCCGCCAAATGATTTGATTTTATATTAAACAATAGATAAAATGAGAGTAATAAGAGGTATTCAACTTGCAAATTCTGAAATTGATATGAAGCACATACCGTTGGAAGAAACTAATACAAGGAATCAGGTAAATCCTACTGAGAAATTAACATATGAACTATTGAAAATTAAAGATATGACATAAAAAAAGAAGGTGACCAAGACTTAGCCCGGCCACCTGAATTAATGGATAAATTAAGGAGGCACAGTGTTCGTTACACTTGATCTCATAGGGGCAAAGTTAAACAAGTCAAACGACTTTAAGGTCATCTTCCATAAACTAAGGAAGATGAAAAAACAAAATCAAAAACTTCTCGAAAACCGATCCGAGAACTTATCACACCGAATGATAAGTTTAGGTGTTCCCGTATTAAAGAAATGGAAGGATAAGGATGGGGATAAAAGCTATCCTGAATCAAGGGAAAAAGTTTATCAAAACTAAATTATGACCTCAAACAATTTTATTTATGAGAACATCTAAATTTAAAACAAACAAAAACATAATCTCTGAAGAAAATAAAAAGACTAATATTTTAAACTCTCAGATTAATCCAATAAAAAATCCACTGCTTGATTTTGATTATCTAAAATATGTTTGTTCATCGACCAAAAACTATATATATTGTTAATTTTTTAAAATTTTTATTATGAGAAATTCTTATTCGTGTCCAGAGTTAATTTGTGGGACACTCAAAATTGTAAAAGGCCAATCTAAAGCCAAAAGAGTTATTAGCGCAGTTTTATTTGAACATCTAAAAAAAATGATAGATTCACTAAATAATGAGCCTGTAAAATATAAATCGTCCAACATCACATTGGTAGGTCCTAGTGGGTGTGGAAAGACGCTTTTAGTAGAAACAGCATCTAAAGCTGTGGGACTCCCATTTCATTTCATTAATGCGCCCAAGTTAGGTCCATTCAACTGCACAGGAAAATATACATTAGAAACAGCATTAGAAGAATATTATAAGAAAAACAGAGATAATTACTACCATGATCAATTAACCCATGGAGTTATATTTATAGATGAAGTAGACAAACTTGGTTGTATGACAGCAGGGAGTAATACCACTTGGGGAACCCAAATACAGGATAGCATATTGAAGCTAATAGAAGGAGCCGAATTGACGGTGGATGGGACAACCTATAATACAGCCAACCTCCTATTTGTTTTTGCCGGAGCATTCACTGGGATTGAAAAGCATATTGAAAATAGATTGAGCAAAGAAAATCTCAAGTCAACATCAATAGGGTTTGTACGCAAAACTTCAGGTCAATCAAAAGACGTAACTGATACAAAAGATCTAAGAGAAAAGATTGTTTTAGAAGATTTAGTTTCTTACAATCTAAAAACTGAGTTTGTAGGGAGAATGGGAGTTTTGATTCCGATGGAATCTATAAACGAAAATACTACTCGAGAAATCATAAAAGAGATAGTAAACAAGGGGTTTCCATACTTTAAAAATGAAGGAGTACAACTTCATTTCACCGAAGAATCTATTGATGCTATTACGAACAAATGCATGAAACAAACCTTCGGGTATAGAGGAATTAATACTTTTTTTGATTATCTTTTATTTGATCCTAAATATGATATAGGGAAATTAAGCGGAAAAGCAATGTCAATTACCGGAAAAATAGTGGACGAAGGATTTCCCAAGAATTATTTTGACAATTTAACACCAACATCTTCACAAACAAAAGAAGTACAAGACCATAAGGAAAAAGCTGATGGAGTAAACCCATCTATAGAAAATGAAAAGTATGACACGATTAGCGGAATAATTCATTCCGTATACTCTCCTACTCCTAATATTGATAACGCCAATTATCTGGATATTGAAATAGAAACAACAACCCCAGATAATCCAAATAAAGAAATTCTATTTCCTGTGACAATAGTGAGTAAAAAACTAATAATTGATTTCACTGAAAAATTTCTTGGCGACCATACGGAAGATTTAAGTTCTGATTTTCCGGATATTCCAAATCAGCGTTATGTGATTAAGGAAGAAAATAGCAATAGAAGAATCATAAAGATGGACAAAAAGATGAACATTAAGATGAATGTACGCTATCAGGAATACAAAACAGAACCAGATAAGTTTTTAGTGCATGAATTTGATGAAATTCAAGACAGCGATACTCTTGGAACTAATCTTCCTGGAGACTTCCCTTTTATGGATGAAAAAGATGAGAAGGGAACTAATCTTCCTGGAGACTTCCCTTTTATGGATGAAAAAGATGAGAAGGGAACTAATCCTCCTGAAGACCTCCCTTTTATGGATGAAAAAGATGAGAAGGGAACTAATCCTCCTGAAGACGTCCTTTTTAAAGATGAAGGAGATGAGATTGGAACTAATCCTCCTGAAGACATCCTTTTTAAGGATGAAGGAGATGAGATTGGAACTAATCCTCCTGAAGACATCCTTTTTAAGGATGAAGGAGATGAGATTGGAATTAATCTTAATTCTGGAAACATACTTATTTTGAATGAAAAAGATGAGAATGGGTTCTATAAATGGTTATATCTACAGCGACAAAACCATCAATCAATACCTTAGGTTATCGTTGATAGCCCACACCTTTGATGGCTTTTTAAATCCTAACAAAAATTAGAGCAAAATTCGGATAAAGTGATATCGTAAGAATGATGAGTTAAATCCTCTTGGAGAAAATTAGTTCTACGCTCAAATCGAACGTTTGCGTAAACATCCAATTTTTCCGAAGATAGATAATGCGTACTGAAGTTTTACCGAGAATTTCAATCATCTAAGCCATAATTTAAGAGATTCAACAAGAAAGTGATAAGAACCATTAGTTGACTATTTTGCCAAATGTTGCCAATGTGAAAAAATCAGCCATATACTGGGTGCGAAAAGACTTTCGACTTTCCTCCAACCTGGTAATTCAAAAATCAGTAACTAATAATACCCCCCTGATCCCCGTTTTTATTCTCGATGATCTTGTAGAATCATATGGAAGCTGTCCCAAATGGAGATTGAGCCTGGGAATAAAAAAGTTTGACGAATCGCTAAAAAAACTAGGACTTAAAATCATTTTTCGGAAAGGAAATCCATCTGAAATTTTGTGCCAGATCGCCATGCAATTGGGAACTACGCAAATATGGTGGAACCGCCTATACGATCCCGATTCTATCCAAAGAGATAGTAAAGTGAAAAGCCAATTGATTCAGAATGGTCTTGAGGTAAATACCTTTCCAGGACATTTGCTTTTTGAACCCCATACCATCGAAAATAAATCAGGAGACTATTTCAAAGTGTTTACCCCCTTTTGGAAAAAAGCCAGAACCCAAACAGTACAGCTTCCAATCCCTGCCCCTAAAAAACTTCCCATAAATCAAAACTGGCCCCAAAGTGAAGATATAGAAACCTGGAAAATGGGAGAGCAAATGCAACATAGCTCAACAATTGTCAAAAAATATATCTCCATCGGAGAAGAAGCAGCACATAAAAGATTGCTTCATTTTATTGATCATTCCATATTAGATTATAAAAAATTTAGGGACTTCCCCTTTATGGAAGCCACCTCAAAACTCTCGCAATATTTAACCTACGGAGAAATCTCACCGTGGGATTGTTGGCACGCAACTCAAAATTTCAATTGGGACACATCACAAGGCCCAGAAACTTTTGCTAAAGAATTGGTCTGGAGAGAGTTTGGATATCACCTTGCTTACTACACACCTCACATAACGCATAAAAACTGGAGATCCTCGTGGGATCAATTTCCTTGGTGTACAGATGAATCTGACCAAGCTGTAAATGCATGGAAACACGGTAGAACTGGTATAAAAATCGTAGATGCAGGGATGAGAGAGCTAGCTACAACCGGTTTGATGCACAATAGGACCCGCATGATTGCAGCAAGCTTTCTGACCAAACACCTCATGAAACACTGGGAAATAGGTCAAAAGTGGTTTGCAGAACATTTAGTGGACTGGGACCCGGCATCAAACGCCCTCGGATGGCAATGGGCGGCAGGATCAGGACCCGATGCTGCCCCATATTTTAGAGTATTCAATCCCGATCTCCAACAAATGAGATTTGACCAAAATATGCTCTATTCCCATAAATGGGTTGCTGAGCTAAACCCTAATCCTACGCCCCAAAGTCTGGACTATTTTAAAGTAATACCCAAAAGTTGGATGCTTAGTCCTGAAAAACCCTACCCTCCTCCCATCATTGAGCTGGCACAAGGGAGAAAGATGGCTCTTGAAGCATATCAAAAGTGGAAACTAGCGTCAGGAAAACACCAAAACTGATTTGATGGAGATCTTTCACATCTATTGACCTTCTACATCAATTTATCACTATTAAACCTCAGGTCAGTGTGAAAAACCTAAATTTGTAGAAGGCATAACCTTCTAAGTGTGAATACTGCTGTTATTCTAGGAATTTTATCGGCACTTATTATCGTAGCCTATACTTTCGACGAACTTGCTAAAAAAACAAAGTTTCCTACTGTTATTCTTCTGATAATTATAGGGATTCTAGGACGTACAGCCGTAGATCTTTTTACAGATATTGATGTTCAATCATTTGACTGGTTGATTCCTATTTTGGGTACCATTGGATTGATAATGATTGTGATTGAAGAAGCTATCAGACTTGAAATATCCAAAAAATCCCTGAGTACCTTATTTAAAGCACTATTCACCTCTATAGTTCTTCTGTATACCAATATTTTTTTATTGAGTTGGGTCTTTCAGCAATTTTTTAGATTTGATTTTCCTTCAGCTGTTATCTATAGTATTCCCCTTTCAGTCCTCAGCAGTGCCGTAGCTGTTCCCTCAATTAGTGGAGCACTCAAATTTGATAAATCTTTTTTTGGATACGAAACAACCTTTTCGGTAATTATCGGTATTGCCACATTCTACTATTCCCTGAATCAGTTCCAGGAAGGAAAATCTCCTCTAGAGACCGATGAAATATCCTCTTTACTCATTGTTATCACCATCGTCCTTCTGGCCTCTGTTCTCCTAACAATAGTACTGATACGAGTCTTAAAACTAATCGATCATCCAAGTAAATTTTTATTGATTCTAGCCATGATATTTGGCATCTATTCTATAGGTACCATCCAAGACTACCCCATCCTTCTTATTCTATTTATTTTCGGGGCTCTTCTGTCTAATACCAAAAATCTATTGCCTAAAAGGCTAAAAGATAAAATCAACATCCAAAATATTGAGGAAGGAATTCAAAATTTTAGAGTCCTCTCTTTTGGGTTAGGGTTTTTGACCCGAATTTTCTTCTCTTTATTTTTTGGGTTTTCATTGCTCTACTCCGATTTCAATTCTATTTGGCCGTTTATCTATGGAATTGGACTCTTTGTACTACTTTTTATCCCGCGGTATTTGTATTTCCTGATATTTAAAACCCTATTGTTTTTTGGTCAAACATTTAGAATTTTAACCCCGAGTTTTCAGCTGAGCTTTGCCCCAATTCCCAATTTAGCGACTAGAATTCTCACCTGCATACTGTTGTTTATTGAAATTAATACCATCGATTCTTTTACAATTGATAATCAAGCAGTAGCAGATGAAAAATCGCTGTTTATATTGATTTTGACATCTACCGTTTTTCTATTAACTGGACGTTTAAATAAAAACTCCAAAGTTTCTGCCGAACCACAACACCTAGATGACTCTGGTCAGCCACAAGTAATTCACCATGAGGATATGCATAGCCAACAAAATGAAAAAGAAATTGACCAAGACATTGACTAATCCCCTGATTATACTAAAATGATTTTAATGACAATTCACAATAGAACTTACCAAAACTACAATCTCACTAAAACAGATATCCTAAGTGGTATTTCATTCAACAGAAAGGTCTTTTTAGTTGTTGGATTTCTATTGCTGTATGGTACTATCTATGGTCAAAACCGGGTTACTGGTATTATACTTGATGCCGAATCGAAACAGCCCCTTTTGGGAGCCACAGTGAGCTGGGTAGACAATCCATCTTCGGGAACCACTACAGATTTTGAAGGCGGTTTTTCCATCCCATTTGAACAAAGTGGTCAACTGTCTATTTCCTATGTTGGTTTTATTACTGAGATTATTCAAGTAAATCAACCTGAGAATATTGAAATACTATTGCAACCCAGTCCCCTTGCCATAGATGCAGTAGTCGTAACTGCGCTAGGGATATCAAGAGAAGAAAAGTCCCTGGGTTATTCCGTACAAACGGTTGAGGCAAGCACCTTCGCCAACAATACAAGTGTAAATATATTAAGCAAACTCTCAGGGCAGATTGCCGGGCTCAATATCAGTCCCAGCGGAGGAGGACCGGCAGGTTCAAATCGAGTGCTTATTCGCGGCAGCAGTTCACTCACCGGAAGCGACCAGCCCCTATTTGTAATTGATGGACTGGTGGTTAATAGTGAACCTGGTGATAATAGAGCCACCCAAGATGGGGGATTGGACTATGGAGATCCCCTCAGTACCATCAACCCTGATGATATCGAATCTGTTACTGTGCTCAAAGGTCCAGGTGCTACAGCACTTTATGGCTCATTAGGAACAAATGGGGTCATCGTCATTGAAACAAAAAAAGGAGTGTCCTCAGCAGGGCTAAGTATCCAGCTGAGCAGCTCGGTGACAACAGAACAGCCATATATTTTCCCAAATTTTCAAAACGAATTTGGACGAGGCTCTCAAGGTACCTTTACGCCATTTAACGCGCTCACCTTCGGACCAGCTTATGATGGAAGTACGTTTACCAACTGGCTCAATATAGAACGTCCTTATGAACCGGTTGAAAGTCAAATGAAAGATTTTTTTAGAAACGGCCTCAGTACCGCCCAAAATATTCAACTTTCAGGAGGTGATAAAAAAAGTCAATTTCTTCTTTCAGGCAGTCTCTTTGACTATCAAGCACCCATGCCGAATAGCAATATCGGCAGAAAAACCATTGCAATAAGCTATAGAAGACAATTTAATGAATCTTTTAGGCTAACCACCAAAATCAACTATTTCAATCAAAATGTATTCAACAGACCAAATTTAGGTGGTTCGCCAGACAACCCTGTCAGGAATTTTTACCGAATGCCCAGAAGCGTACACCTGCAAGACTTACAACCCTATATAGATGAAAGTGGGTTGGTCATTACTTGGGATGGAAAAACACAAGGTTCCTTCAATCAAAACCCTTATTGGGGTGTCAATTTAAATATCAACGAAGATCAAAGGAACAGATTAGTTGGGTCAATTGCGATGGACATAAATCTCACCGGTCAATTAAAATCTATTGCCCGAGCAGGCTGGGATTACATTACTGACCAAAGAGAAAGTAGAATAGCCCCCAACACAGTCTACAAAACATCTCCTGTAGCATCATTCGATTATCGCGTGAGTAATCGCCTGGTATCAAACTATGATTTATTGCTTACGTGGGGAAAAGATTTAGGATCTTTCAGCACCATCCTAACAGCAGGCACCAGCACCATAGATACCAAATTCAACAGCCTGGCTTCACGAGGTGATGATCTGGTTAATCCGGATTTATGGGTTATCAATAATTTTAAGGAAATAGAATCATCTCAAGGAATTGCCCAAAGGCGCATCAATTCAGTTTTTTCTACTATTGATATAGACTGGAAAAACGACATCTATTTAAATCTCACTTTCAGAAATGATTGGAGTTCTGTTCTTCCCAAAGAAAACCGAAGCTTTGCCTACTGGAGCTCCAATCTCAGTTGGCTGGTAAATGAAAGTTTTCCCAGCCTTCCTGACTTAATTGATTATTTGAAAGTTCGCGCATCTTACGCCAAAGTCGGCAATGCCAACAGCTTGTCCACTGGTGCTTTATTTTTTACTTATACACCATCAACCGGCCATCTGGGACAGCCTTTTACGAGAGTTCCCCGAATTGGTCCCAACCCATTGATAAAACCCGAGCGTACCACTGCTATTGAATTGGGAGTCGACATGAGACTTTTTGAAGGTAAATTAAATATCGATCTAAGTTGGTATCGTAATGATTCCTTTGATCAGATTTTTACAGCCCCCGTGGCAAGCAGCACCGGGTTTGAAAATCAATGGATCAACTCCGGTTCCATTCGCAATCAAGGTCTGGAAATAATCCTTTCGAGTAAAGTCCTAAACAACAATGAATTTTCTTGGCAAATCAATGCAAATGCAGCCCTTAATGACAATCAAGTATTAGAACTAACAGAGGAACTTCCTATTTTGATTCTAGGAGGTAGCAGATCCGGAATCAGCATCCAAGCTCGTGCCGACCAACGAAGCGACTTATTGGTAGGAACTAGATTATTAAAAGATAGCCAAGGAGAACTCATATTAGATGATTTCAGCTTGCCCCAAACTGAAATTGAAGAAGATGGCAATTCCGACTTTATACTTGGACAAGTGCAACCGGATTGGCTACTAGGTTTTAATAGTACTCTTTCCTATAAGTCCTTCTCGTTCTATTTTGCAGTAGATGCACAATTTGGAGGAAGCATTTATTCATCATCCTATGCTGCAGGGTCTGCCTTAGGTACGTTGTCCCATACTTTGCCTGGTCGAGCTGAGTGGTACCAGTCTGAAGCCGAACGAATATCTCTGAACTACCGTCCAGAAGATTGGGTGCCAACAAATGGATTAAATGTATCTGGGATTAACAAAGATGGACAAAAAGTCGAATCCATTTTAAACCCTCAGCGATACTGGAATCGTGTGTCGGGAATCAACCAAGCCAATGTTTTTGATTCATCATTTGTCCGATTGAGGGAAATTTCATTTTCAATGAATATATCTGATTTATTTAAAGATTCCTTCCTAAAGGATTTTCGGCTTAGTCTCTTTGGAAGTAATTTAGGGTACCTCTTGAAAAACACTCCAGGTTTTGCTCCACAATCTTCATTATCTTCAGGAAAAGCTCAAGGTATCGAATCCTACGCATTTCCCGAGCTGAGGAATTTTGGAGCACGGATTAATATTGGTATATAAGATCTCCGGCGATGATAAATTATTTTCTATTATTTGGTTCCAAAATGAATCTTAGAGTGCAGTTACGATTTTGGATTTTAATCCCCTTGTATCTTTTGATCTTATTTGGGGGGTTCTCTATTTTTTATTCCTGTCAGGAAAATTTTGACGAAATAAATTTTCCAAAAACCGGTGCAGTCACCTCAGAGCCAGATGGTCTATTTACTGTGGCTACCCAACGTGGGAGTATGACTTGGTACATGTACGATCGTCTTCAGCGAATCATAACAAATCAATATATGCAATACAACACTCTAGATGGTTCAGGTGCATTGGATCATTACGAACCTAACTATGGAATGTTTACCGATGTATGGGATAGGATGTATGGTGATCAGACCTGGGAAATTGCACCCTTATTTTACGCCAATCATACCGTCGAGGTAAGTTTTCAAAGAGAAAATCCACACAAGGAAGGTATTGCTAGAATTTGGAAAGCATTTTTGTTTCAACGAATGACCGATCTATATGGGGACATCCCATATTTTGAAGCCTTTAAAGCTTCACTTCCAAAATTTGATGAGCAAAAAATGATTTATTATGATTTGGTTGATCAATTAGTTTTGGGTAAAAACTTGATTTCAGAACCTGGCCGGTTTCACTCTTTTGGCTCTGCTGATTTGATTTATGGTGGTGATGTAAAAAAATGGGAAAAGTTTGCTAATTCTGTGCTGTTGCGTATTGCTCTCCGGGTATCACTAGTTGATCAAGAATTAGCCCAAAATATATTCAACCAAATACAAAATGCTCCGCTCATTGATTCTCATCAGGACAGCAGTAAAATGGTCTGGGATGCAACAACCTCTAACATTTATTTCAGAAATCCCATTTTGGTAACTGAGGTGTTCAATAATACCCGAATGTCGGCTACCATAGTAGATTTTTTAAAAACTCATTCGGACCCCAGGCTTCCCTTGTTTGTCAAGCCAGCTGCTAGCGATGGCGCCTATCGAGGCCTTCCCAATGGTCTTGATCCGAACCAGCAAACCGTTTTCGATCAAAATCACTACAACCAATATAGTAAAGTGGGTCCCGTCTTTATTCAAGAAGATGGTGCGACCTATAATTTGAGTTATGCTGAAGTGAGTTTTTTAAGGGCAGAAGCAGCTATGTTGGGCTACTTGGATGGCGACCCAGCTGAGTTATATTATCAAGGAATTAAAGCCTCCCTTGAAATGTATGGGCTTGAAAATGATATCGCTTTCCAAGAATACATCGACCGGCCCGAAATACAATATGACCCCGCAAACGGACTAGAGCAAATCATCACTCAAAAGTGGGTAGCTTTATGCATGAATGGAGTTGAAGCATGGTTTGAAAAAAGAAGAACGGGATTCCCCAAACTAGTGCCCTTAGAATTTGCCGGCACAATAAATAACGGTTCTTTTCCAAGAAGACTGACTTATAGTGATTCAGAACGTAGATTAAACCAGGAAAATTTAGACCAGGCAGTGTCTCGAATGGGAGGAGATACCCAACTAACCAGGGTTTGGTGGGATACCAAACCATAAACACAAAAAACCTCAATGTCTAAACCTAGTAAAAGGATATCGTAATTCCTAGCCGACTGTTTCTTTTTTTCGCTCGGTGATATTTCTTGTCTTGTAAGGAAATCTGTTGCCATATATCTCCTTGACCATAGCTTCCAAAACCTTTCTTAATTTTTCGATGTTGGTTTTTTTGATTGCTGAAATAAAGACGGAATGACTATTGCTTTTGTTCATCCAAGTAATGTCCCATTCTAGATTGTGAAAATGGTCTTCAATTGTATCCTTTTTTAGATTCTCTTGTTCCCATTGTTGGGGTTTATAGGCATCGATTTTATTAAAAATCATCAGGACCGGCTTTTGGGCACTATCTAATTCTGACAATATTTGAACTACAGCATCAATATGTTTCTGAAAGTTGGGATTAGATATATCAACCACATGAACCAACAAATCAGCTTGCCTTACTTCGTCCAATGTACTTTTGAATGATTCGATCAACTGGGTTGGGAGTTTTCTGATAAATCCAACGGTATCTACCAATAAAAAGGGCATATGATTGTAAACAACTTTCCTAACTGTGGTGTCTAGGGTGGCAAATAATTTGTCTTCGGTAAACACTTTGCTTTTTGACAGAATATTCATCAGGGTTGATTTACCAACATTGGTATACCCTACAAGTGCAACTCTTACCATGCTTTCCCTATTGGATCTTTGGGTAGCCTTTTGTTTTTGGATTGATAGGAGGCGCTTTTTCAAGAGTGAGATTTTTTTTCTAACAATTCGTCGGTCTGTTTCAATTTCTGTTTCCCCTGGCCCTCGAATGCCGATCCCCCCACGTTGGCGTTCCAGATGAGTCCATAGACCTTTTAGGCGTGGCAAGAGATACTGATATTGGGCTAGTTCTACCTGTGTTTTGGCGTATGATGTTTTGGCTTTAAGTGCAAAAATGTCTAATATAAGGGCCGTCCGGTCCAATATTTTACAGGTGAGAATACGTTCAATATTGGCTTGCTGTGTGGGGGTTAACTCCTGGTCAAAAATCACAGTGTCTATTTCATTGGTCTTTATAAAGGTTCTCACTTCCTCCATTTTCCCTTTTCCAATCAATGTTCTGGGATTGGGGGCTTTTATCCTTTGGATAAAATGCTTGACCACTTTTCCATATGCCGTTCGGGTTAAAAAGACCAATTCTTCGAGATGCTCTTTGGCGGTGGTAATATCCAAATCGGCATGAACGATTCCAATTAGAACAACTTTTTCTAGTTGAGTAGTTTTATTTTCAATCATTGGAGTTCCCCTTCCAGAATTTTAATTTTAAGCTCTCCCCATCGAATTCCCCATAAGAAAAATGGGTAATCCAATCGCCAATATTTATATACTTGGACTTCTGGTCTATGACTATTTCCAGGGGCAGATGTCTATGACCAAAAATGTAATAATCCCTATGTGCTTCAAGTTGTTTTTTTCTGCAGTACTGGACCAACCATTCTTTTTGTTCCCCGAGATACTCTTCGACTTGTTGTCCTGAAATAGGGGAATTACTTTTAGAGATATACCGTCCAAGTCCTATTCCCAAATCCGGATGTATAAACCAATGAAAAAGCCACTTGGCAAAGGCACAATTAAAGATTTTTTTCATCCGTTTGTAGCCATGATCACCTGGTCCTAGTCCATCCCCATGAGCTAGATGAAACCGCATATTGGAACGCACAAAATCTTCAGGTTTCCTGTAAGTTTTGATTCCTAGTTCAGCAGTAAAGTAATCTTTTATCCACTGATCGTGGTTCCCTACGAAAAACCTAACCTTGATGCCCTTATCAACCAATAGGGCTAGTTTTCCCAAGACCCTTACGAATCCTTTTGGGACTACTCTTTTATACTCAAACCAAAAATCAAATAGGTCTCCGAGCAAGAAAATTTCTGAAGCATCTTTTTCGACATGATTTAACCACTGGATAAATTTTTTCTCTCTTGCCCTACTCTTGGTATCATCAGGAATCCCAAAGTGCTGGTCAGAGGCAAAATATATCTTGGTTTTAGGCATAGGCTATACTGCTCAGTCAAGTGCCTTTTTTAAGTCATCGATTAAATCTCGAAAATCTTCTATCCCCACACTGAGTCGAATCAAATTTTCAAAGATTCCTGATTCTTCTCTTGCGGCAATGGGTATCGAAGCGTGTGTCATCGAAGCGGGATGCCCGACTAGACTCTCCACTCCTCCTAAAGATTCCGCCAAAGTGAACATCTGGAATTTACTCAGTACTTGGTCAATTTTTTTTCGGTCTTTGGTTTTGGTTAAAAAGGATAGCATTCCTCCAAAACCACTCATCTGTTCTTGTGCTAATTGGTAACTTGAGTGGTTTGGATTTCCTGGGTAGAAAACTTTTTCGACTTTAGGATGTTGATTTAAAAAGCGAACAATTTCCTGAGCATTTTCACTGTGGCGTTGCATACGCAAATGCAGTGTTTTTATTCCTCTTAATACGAGAAAACAATCCATCGGGCCAGGAACAGCTCCAGAGGCATTTTGTAGATACGATAATTTCTCATGTAGCTTGTCACTGCTATGTACAAGCAACCCCAGTATGGTATCGGAATGACCGGCTAAAAATTTGGTAGCAGAGTGCATCACCAGATCCGCTCCCAGCTTGATAGGTTTTTGCAGGTATGGTGTGGCAAAAGTATTGTCTACTCCGACGAGAATTTCATGTTCTTTAGCGATTTTGGAAATGGTTTTGATATCCACGATTCTCATCATGGGATTGGTAGGGGTTTCTATCCATACCATCTTGGTTTGCTTAGTGATATGTGATTTGAATAACCCTATATCGGTTAAATCAACAAATTTGAAAACGATGCCATACTTTTCGTACACCTGTCGAAATAACCGGTATGAACCTCCATAGAGATCGTTTGTAGAAATAATTTGGTCTCCGGGGTTGAATAGTTTCACCAAATTATCAATAGCGGCCATACCGGATGCAAAAGCCAGTCCGTATTTTGTTCCTTCTAGGGATGCTATTGACTTTTCAAGTGCTGTTCTTGTGGGGTTATGGGTTCTGCTGTATTCATAGCCTTTGTGTACCCCTGGTGTTGTTTGCACATAAGTAGAAGTCTGGTAAATCGGGGGCATTACAGCCCCATAAGCCTTATCGGGATGTTGTCCTCCGTGGATCGTTTTGGAATTGAATCGTATCTTCTGCCGCATATAGTTGCAAAAATAAAACTAATTCCCTCCGATGGGGATAAATTTCTATCTACCCCCAATTTATTTTACAGATTGATTTGAATGATTAATCGGTATTAAATCAGCCTGGTTTACGGGAAGTAAATTACCCACTAAAAATGCAACTCCAATTTATACATTGATGTGAATTGAGTGCAAACCATCAGGCTTTGTTGATTCTATTCCAAAGTCATCCAAAGATTATGATTGGCTCTCTTATAACTTTAACTACTATATTATCTGAAATCTTTGACACAAACTTTGATTTTAATCAAAAGTGGTTACATCTTCATTTGGTTGGTATACATATCTAAATGTATATGTCGCATCTTGATGTGCCCGGGGTCCTAAAGCAATAGGTTGTTCGGGTGCTCCCTTGTAATAGCTCAATATTTCCATTTTAACAAACCTATTGTCATGTGTCCTAAAGATCAAAATATTTCCTGGAATCGGGTTGATAACATGGGTTGGTGCTCCAACATAATTATACCAACCGTTATCTGACCCACCAGGAATAGCATATTCGGCCGTGCTGTCTTGTTTAAAACGGCTTGATGAGACAGAAGTAATGCCCCCAAAAACACCATTTTGAATATAGCCAGCGGCATTTCCAGTTCGGTTGGGTTCTTCTAAGAATTCTACCTTGGTGCCACCATTGACAAGTATGGTTGTACCTCTAAATGCAATGTCCCATTTATTTTCATTGGTGGTTACTGCTCTTTCTCTAAAACTAAACTTTACAAATGGACCTGATAAAGGTGTTTCAGCTTCTCTTCCACCTAACACTGGAGCATGCAGATCCTCGAATTTTTCAGATATTATCTCAAGTTTGGGGGGTTCCTCCGGTGTCGAATCCGTACAACCGATGGAGAATAAGAGTATTATTGATACGCTAACCAGATAAATAAAATTTCTTCTCATAAAAATTAAGTGTTAAAATGTTGCTGGCAAATATACTTATTTAGAATCATTCTAATTAAGTATGTTCTATCAAATATCCTCTACTTCTTTGTGTTTATTTTTATAGTGAAAATATCCCTTCTGCTAAATGTAAATTGGTTTTAATAGACGGTAAATCTTCAATATTGTCTTAGCCATTTTGTATTCATTTATCTTGATCCAAGTACACTCTTCCCTCTCACGGATACCTATTTTTAGTAAGAAATTAGCGGGAATATTTAGATTTTCACTAATCTGAAGTATCTGGCCATCTTCTAAAACATTAAGCAACTTTTGAACCTTAGATTTGATGGTGCGTATTCTATAATTTCTATACTTTTAACCCTCAAACTAACTTTCAGATGAGATTACTATTGTTATTGCTAATTGTGGTTGCTTTCACTTCGTGCAAAATTGGACAAAAAAAGGATACTGATACATTTCAATACAAAAGTCAAGAACCGAATTCTCAGCAAGAGGAACCGAAAGAAACGACATCTACAGCAGAAACTGTCATTCCCATTGACCTTAAGAATAAAGGAATCGGGACTATCAAACGTATTAGATTAAGTAGGAAGATAAATCAATCTCTATCTGAAGAGGGAAAAACTTTATTCAACAGATATTGTACCACTTGTCATTTGCCTAACCAGAAACTCATCGGTCCAATTTTAGCTGATGTTTTTGAAAGGAGAAGCCCCGAATGGATAATGAACTTGATGCTAAATCCAGCTCAGATGCTTTCTGAAGATCCTATAGCCATTGCTCTTTTAAAAGAGTATAATGTAGCCATGTACGACCAGGGCCTAAACGAAGACCAAGCCAGAGCAATCCTTGAGTATATGAGGACCTTATAAGGACCAGGCTCTACCGCCTGTTGCCTCCTTTAAATCAATGCAGCCAACATGTCTACCAGGGATAGGGCTATAGGCGAGGATTTGTTCGCCAATATATTCATTGGTCTTAAATGCTTCTACGGATATCGAACGCAATTGATGTGCAAATCTCTGAGCAGGTTCCATATCCTCTGGTGATATGTGGTCTGGTTGTGAGTCTAAATGTTTTTTCAATTGGTTATCTAAATCCTCTTCATTTATTTCTTGTATTGATTCTTTGGTGGAGTCAATAAGGGTCTGTTCAATAAATGCATCAAATCCCTTTAATACCTCATCAAGTTCCTCTTGGGGTAATACTCCATGGACATATGAATCAACAAATTCAGGTAATTTCAGTTCTTTGGCTCCTGGTATTGATTCGATGGGATTCGGAAAATCTAAATCTGCTGGTGGTTTGGTTTCCGGTAGGATTAATTCCATTAGTTCAGATAAAACCTCGAATTTTCCATCCAAAAAGGTAACCGGGAGGTAGTCTGGATTCCTCTGGCATTTTTGTAATAAAGCAATAGCCGATGGGGTTAATACAATCGTTCCAAATCCAATTCCTATATTTTTTAGTGCTTCTCTTCTTTTCATGTTTTTTATCTTACGGTTAGCATCAAAGATGTTTTATATATTCCTTTTTTTAAGCTCTTCTACGGCATGGTTGGCAGCGCGAGCTGTCAATGCCATATAAGTCAAAGAGGGGTTTTGGCACCCACTAGAAGTCATGCATGCACCGTCTGTGACATATAAATTCGGAACTCCATGAACTTGGTTATTACCATTTAGGACAGAAGTTTTAGGGTCTTTGCCCATACGCGCGGTTCCCATTTCATGAATCCCCAATCCTAGAGCATAAGAATCATCAAATCCACTAACCTCTTGGGCTCCTGATGACTTGATCATTTCTTGGGCTTGTTGTTTCATATCCTTGCGCATATTCAGTTCATTTTCTTTGATAGAAGCATCAAACGTCACTGTGGGGAGTCCCCATTTATCTAGTTTTTCGTAGTCTAAGTACATTTTGTTATCATGGTAGGGCAAGATTTCTCCAAATGCTGTTATGCCAAAATTCCAGGGGCCGGGTCTGAGCAAGTTATTTTTAAAATCTTTCCCATATCTGCCCATTTCTTTGACTTGAAAAACCCAGCTGCTGCCACGACTTGCTCCCCCTTGATATCCGTAGCCTCTGATAAATTCCTTGTTGTCAGTTGACCCGCCTAAATTCCTAAATCGGGGGATATAAATTCCATTGGGGCGTCTTCCTATGAAATACTTGTCTTGAAAACCTTCATAAACGCCCGATGCACCAACTCTAAAATGATGATCCATTAAATTGTGACCCAATTCTCCAGAATCATTTCCAATTCCATTAGGGTATCTATTGGATTTAGATTGTAGCATAATCGAAGTAGAAGCAACTGCTGAAGCGCATAGAAAAACAACTTTTGCTTTATACTCAACTGAAGTGGGGTTGTTAGGGTTTTCAATATTGATTACTCGGACTCCGGTAGCTTTTTGACTCTGGGGGTCATAGATGACTTCGTGTACAATTGAATTCGGTATCAAGGTCATATTTCCTGTGTTCTCAGCTATGGGGAGAGTGGAGGAATTGCTACTGAAATACGCACCAAAAGGACAACCTCTGCGGCATCGATTTCTATACTGGCAGGTTACCCTCCCTAGTCCGGGCTTGGTACCCTCTGTAATATGGGCTACCCTCCCGATGGTCAAAAGACGACCATCATCAAATCCATTTTTTATGCTCTTTTGCATATGTTGCTCCACGCAGTTCAATTCCATTGGCTTTAAAAATTTGCTGTCGGGAAGCTGTTCCAAACCCAGAGCTTGTCCGCTTATTCCGACAAATTCTTCAACATAATCATACCAGGAGGCCAACTCGGGATAGCGGATTGGCCAGTCCACTGCTATTCCTTCTTTTGCGTTTGCTTCAAAATCTAGTTGACTGAACCGATAGCTTTGGCGTCCCCACATTATCGAACGACCACCAACATGATAGCCTCTAATCCAATCGAATCTCTGATCTTCGTTATATGGGTGATCGATATCATCTACAAAAAGATGAGAAGATGCTTCACTGGAAACATAACCTGTTCGGCTTTGTTTGGGCTGACGTTCCATAGCTTTTTTGGTTATGCTGTCACGATATGGAAAATCCCAATCGTCCATATTTGCAGTTTTATAATCTATAGGATGCCGGATCATAGGGCCTCTTTCTAATACAAGGGTTTTCAATCCTTTTTCGCATAATTCTTTTGCTGCCCAGCCTCCGCTGATTCCTGTGCCCACTACAATCGCATCATAACTATTTGTCATTCTTTTTTCGGTTTATAATAATGGACAATTTAATAGATTTTCCTAATAAATTCACGATTACTTCAGAAAATTTCTTTTTTAAATCATTCCATAATCCATAATCTCTACCCCAATGTGCTTGATTTCTTATTTAGAGTTCGTCGGTTTAAAAAGCCAACTCATTGGTTAAGAAAGGGTTAAAATATACTCGGTACACTACACAGAGGATTTTAAGAAATTGAGTGGTTGGTTAGAACAAATCTGTTTTGTAAACTGCTTCGGTGGAGTATGGGGCGATTTTTTTACTAATAGGTTCAATTGTATGGTATTATAATTTGTTTTATGTATTGCCGATGACTAAGGGGGAATAAAAAATCTTTTTTTTATTTCTGTCCTTCGTATAGAATTGACACCTCTCATTACAGATAATCTTACTGAAACAACATCACTATCATCCAATTTATTTATCTTTGATTCATACTATTGAAAATCCTATCCTAAATTTGCATTAATGAGTTGATTCTGGGTAGGATCAAATTTGACTGAAACTGAGTTCACTATATACAGCTATTTCCTTAACGCAATGATTTTTTCAGAGATAGTTTTAAATAATACATTCCAAGTAAAATCTTTTCACCGAGAAGTGTATTCCAACTCTATAATCGGGGCGACGATGTCTAATTCACCAAGAACTATTCAATGTAGAACTTCACCACCTAAAATGTTTCAATCTAATCTTGACTCTTGTGGAGAAGCAAGGACGGGTGCAATGGAAAATCTTGCTATTACTACTGCCTGTCTTATGACAGGATGCTTAACACCTATTAATGCTGCATCAGTGGGTGTATCATGCTTCGCTGGTCTTGTCATCTATTTAAACACTAATTATAAGCATTATGGTAAAGTTAAACGTAAATGTAACGGAGGGGGAAATCCTGGATTGTTGCCTACACTACCCGATGACCGATGTGAACATTTAAGAGATAGCGTTGGGCCAGCGCATTATATGACAGCAGATTGTAGAATCGTTCCCCATATTCCTTAAATGAAAATAAATACCTTTTGGGCATATTTCCTTGCTTGTTTTTCTGTCGCACTTCTTATATCATCCATTATATTGTGGTCAAAATATGTAGTTGTTTGGTACTATGAAATGTACATAAATGGAACATCCTGGGAAGAACAACTATTAGAAAGACGCTTAAATCGGCTCTTTCAATTGCTCATAGTTTTTGCTGTCACTCATTGCAACACGAAAATTCTAGTGAAAAAATACAGAACAAATAAACTGAATAATTATATAACCCCCTTTTATACCTTTTTAGTCATTTCAACAATGCTTACACTCCTATCGTATACTCCCCATTTCGATATTCATAAGTTGTTCGTAATTCTTTTCTCATTAGTAAGTATATTTCTGGTCTTGTATTCCTCAAAATCTAAAATTAAACACATGACTAGTGATGATGACAAATCAAGCGTGTAAAATCATCCAGTTTAAATTCTTAGGTTCTTTACTATAAGCAGTGAATTTTCTTTTTTAGACTAACCTATACATACATTCGGTAAAGATGTGCTCATTGATGAATGGCAAATTATCCTTCCTATTTTCTTAAAGAATACTTGGGAATCAATCATCAATTGAAGGGAATTGTATGTAAAGCGTAATTAATAAACTCAATTTAATATCAGAAATTTCTCTTTAACTCAGAGAACAATAATGATAAGTATAAGTGAAATATGTAACTACAATCAAAAATAAAAAAAACTAATCAACAACAACACCCACACACCAATTTATCTAATATGGCAGAAAACTTTTGCACAAGGTTGCATTAATAGGTTTATTCTAGGTTTGTTTATGTGGGTAGTGAGAAACTCTCCCAATAAACCATTTAGTTCCTTGTTTATTGATATAAAACATATGTGTTCTTCTGCCTAATGGTTGGGTATATCTTGTTGTAACCTCTATGGAGTGTTTTTTCTGGAAATGTGTTGTTCTATTGATTTGTGTATGCTGATTTGGTCTTCATATTTCCATCAAACCGAGTCATTGATTTCATTCCAAGCAGAGCCTTTAGTCTTTCTATGCTATGGTAAAGTCTGTAAAAGAAGAATCCATAAGGAACGATATTGATGTAGGTATTCCCCGTTAAGTATTCAGGGTATATTTCCTATACTTACATGATATTTTCTTCAGCTTAGGGGTTGCGTTTATCTTCTAAACATTGGTAAGTTTGAAACAGCAATTTTCCAAGCTTGTTAGGGATCTTTGTCTTATTTTGACCCGAAAGTCAGGCTTAATCTATAACTCTATCCACAAAAAGTGCAGTAGAACCTTCATGACTTCTAAAATGCGAAATTAGATTGAGTTATATAAGTATTTTATTCTATGTCAACCAAATTTCTAACTTCAATTAATACCTCTATTCTAATGCGAACACTCAAAAATTAGTACAAAAGTCCTAATTTATATTGATAATTGTATTATACTTGCAATTAATAATTATGCTCTAATCACTTTGTTGTGGAATCGGCGGAAATGAAGCAAAAACGTTCTACGGAGTGTTTTGTATTTTGAACTAGGAATAAAAAAGTCGTTTATTTTGACTGTTTTTGTAATAGGTTTTAAAAAG
>MPMN01000124.1 GCA_002238525.1 Flavobacteriaceae bacterium bin25 | reverse complement strand
CTGATGTGGTAGATCTCTCAATGGTGGATCAATTAAAAGTTGATGGGAATGGCACCGTTTATTTTGACAATATTTATTTCTTCGAAGAGGAGTAGGAAGGTAATGTCATTTAAATAGAGGCAGTCTAATAAGACAATCAACTTCAAAACCTCTCATAATATCCAGCATAGTGGTTGGATTTCAAATTCTGGCCATTTTCTGTTTGGTTGGTCGGGTATAGATAGTCTTCGGAAAGGATCGTGGGGATCATTACAAGGATTTTCTCCATCCCCCATCTATTGCCAATGAGATTCCGGTAATGTATGAAGCTTTTTGGCTTGATAGGAAGGCTACTGCATAACCTATTTCACTTGGGTCGGCAAATCGGCCCATGGGAATTTCATTTTTCGCCATATTATACCATTTAAACACTAAATTTACTCAACAAGTTTATATGTTTACTCTACGGCTAAACAACTTAGGTATTAAATTTTCTATGGGTAACTTTAATGTTTAAAGGGTATTAAAAGAAGGATTTGCTTCAATTAGTTCCTGTAGCCTTTCGGTATCCGTATAACCGGCATCACATTATTGACCGTGATATTATATTGAGCCACTTCATTAGAAAGGGACTTAACTAGTCCAACAACAGAAACTCTTACTGAATTGGAAAGTATCAGATTTTTCACTGGTTATTTTACAGCCATTGAAGTTATTGTGATGATTCGTCCCCAGTTCTGTTCTTTCATACCTGGTAAGAAACCCCTAATAATTGATGTGGGGTTTCCCAATAATAATTCATAGGCATTTCTCCAATTTTCGGAATCAAAATCATCGAATTTTCCCGCAGGTGGGCCACCAGAATTGGTGATTACTATATCTACCTTATTATATTTGTTCAATGCAGAATTGACAATTCGAATTCTGTCTTTTTCTATGGATAAATCACCTCGAATAATATAAGGGGTAATTCCTGTCTCCTTATGAATTTCATTTTGAGTATCTGTTAATGAATTTAGATTCCGTCCTGTTA
>MPMN01000049.1 GCA_002238525.1 Flavobacteriaceae bacterium bin25 | reverse complement strand
AATGATAAGATTTGAAACGCATTGCGAGATCCAGGATACAACAATAAGTTGAATTATACAAGTATTTTAAGTCAATGTCAAATAATTTTCTAAACTCAATTAATTCACATATTCTAATGCTATTACTAAAATTTAGTGCAAAGGTCTCATATAGTTAAACCTTTTTGTTTCATTATTACCGATTCCACAACAAAGTGATTAGAGCCGGCCACTTTAATATGGTGGTTTTCCCTCGGGTTGATTCATTTGAAAAACAATTCTGCATCTGAAAATGTCAACAAAGTGTATGAAACATATGCCAATATGAAGAATAGATACGATTATCTAAATGGTATATTCAAAATCATAGTGCCGAGATTGCAAAATCCATCCAAATCAAACGACCTTGTATCCAATCTGAGAGATATCTATATTCTTCATTGTACCCAGCACCCACGTAATAGTTAGGCCATATATATTTTCCTAGAATAGCCCATCGTTTAAAGTTTCTCTGAAACAAACCATTTTCTTCAAGAGTTTCTTTCAGCCCATTTACCCGATTTATAATGGATTTTGTGGAAAACTGATCAGTACGAAGATCTGACCATCGTTCTTTGATTTTTCCTATAAAATAAGGGTCTGATAGCAGTCTTGACCACCAGAATGGAACTAGATAAGAATCATGTGGACAAATAGAATTAAATTGGTATGACCAACCTGAGAAGCGTTCACCTTCACAATAATCTGCATTTCCAAAAGAGATATTAAAATCCCAAATGGGTCCCATAAACAGTTTTCCATTCTTATTCTTCTTGTGGAAGAAAGTACTTATACGGTAGGCATCGACATTTTTTGAAATCTCATTCAATAAAAAAAAGTCGACAAAACTATCTACATCTATATATTTTCTATATCCTAAACTTGGGTCTCTATAATCTTGAGAGGATAGAGCATTCTCAAATTCTTTTATATAATTTTGGATATATTCCTTTTCTTCCTCTTCGATATCTTCAGCGTCAGGGTATTCATAAAGAAATCTTATTGTTTTGCTAGATTCTTCAGTTTTTTCTTTACCGAAAGGGTCATATTCTGATTCCCAGCCCAGGTCATCTATAGAAAACGCTTGATCTTTTCCTACGTTTTTGTCAATCTTGAGGATATACCCTCCGGTAATATCATCAGAGTCTACTTTTTTGATATCAACACGGTTTTTATCTCTCTTGATTTTTTCCATCAAAACATATGTCCCCTTGTAGTCTCCATTTATAGTGAGTTCATAAAATGAAGTCCTAGTAGCATATCTTCCGATAGCGTTTGAAAGTTGGTAAATCAGTACATTTCGAATTAGTGTTTTATCACTATATGGTCCGTGTAAAATCCAGTCTTCTTCTTCTGGGTATCCACCTAATTCAACATTTAAGTCACTACCCTCTTGGTCCCAAGTTTCCAAGCCATAAGACTTTTTCTCAAATAATTGTTGTGAGGTTGCACCACGTAATTCTATTCCAATATGATGTTGTTCAATTACTTCTTGGTTTTTCTTTATTTCAAGTGTAGCCGATATTTTGGGTTCATCTATGATGGTTTTACCATCAGTATCAATATAAATGTGGGGGAATGAACTAACCTCATCGGGGACCTGGATTGGTTCACTATCAATTGGGCTGATCGGATCAACCATTAGTTCTCCTTTGCAGGATGTCACCAATGCAAAAAAGGGGAGAATGAACATAAAGAGAATCACACCATTGCACAAGAATGGCTTAATAGATAAACTAGAAAAATTAACACGGCAAAACATAGTAAAGTGATTTTGATTTCTATTCAAGGTAGTTTTCAGCACACTCCCCGAATAGTATTTTAACATAAGGCATTATAAACAAGTGTCGGGAGTGTCCAATATAAGAGATTGCTCCATAAGAAATGTTTAAATTGCATTAAAATTTTGTTGATGTGAAGTATATCATTCCTATTTTTATTCTCCTTTTGGCGATTCTTTCTAACTGTGGTTTCAAAAAAATCATAGTCGAATCTGATGGGGTAGAAACAAAAAATGATGTGATTGCATTGGATGTTTTATCCTCTGAAGAATATCAGGAGTTAACTCAATTAGAAAAGCAAATTATTGATAAAATTGGTGCAAGCATTAATGGACTGAAATCGTTGAGTCATCATTCACCCGAAAGTGTATTGAAATATTCATCAACATTTATCGTATCCTTAGATGAAAAATCGATTTTCAACTATTTCATTTTACTTGATGTAGAGAATCAACAAGAAAAATTAATGCCGATACGAGAAAATCCTTCAAGAGAAAGTTGTGAATCTTGTACACTATCTTTAGGTGTAGAATGTGCTCGAAAAATGATTAAAACAGTCCAAGATAATGGTTTAAGTGAACTCGGTGTTACCATTAAAAAATCCAATGATTGCTATGATGTATCCTGGCAGTCTCACTACGAAGATGAATAGTCTTATATAGTTTAGATATTCTAATGTTGGGAATATCCATAAATACCATTCTCACTTTTCCTCAAAAAATTAGATTCTTCCAGACATGGAATTGATTTCAATCAGAAAAGTAGTTCCTTTTATTTCTACAAATTCTCATAATGACCATTAGTAAACCCATCTGGTCATTGCATAGTTGGTCACCCGAAGAGAAAATTCACTCTGAGTTTTGTCTCGGAACAAAAAATTGTGATTTTTGGGTTGGTATTAACTAGTGCAGGATTAAAAGTGCAAATTAGTCGGTTTCAGGACAGTTACGATTTAATAGAGAACCGATTTGGCATCAATACACTTAGTTTATAAAGACCTTGTACCATAAAAGTGAAGACCTACAATCAAAAGAAGTAACCCTAATAATAGAGGGGTAAGAAAGGTCCAAATTTCCCAGTCGTTCAATTGATTATCTAACATAAAGCGAGGTTTGAAATATAGGTAATATAAACCAAGCTTTAAAAATAGTACCCCAAAATAAATCAGAAGTGGAAACTGTCTGCTTATCTTAAGAGAGTAGCACAAGATACTGTAAGTCAGACAGATAAGAAAGCCATTCAAAAAATAACTCACTAAAAGACTAGGTTTTACGGGTAAATATCCCTTTGAAAACAAATAGTAGTGTTGGAGTAAACCAGCTGATAAAAATACCAACAAAGTCGACAGTATAAATAAATTAAGATGTTTTGGCAATTATCTAAATTTTTTGGTCTGACGATACACACCAATGATGATAATAATCATACCAACAGTTACTAGTCCAAAAGTGTAGATCTTTTCTTGGTGGTTGTATTTATTGTCTAACCAGAGACCTAATTGGACACTGAGAAACATTACAAGGGCCACTTGAATGACCAAACTAGTGAAAATCAACCAACTTCGATGTGATTTTTTCATATAATGACTAGTTATCTATAAATAAATTCATTGATGAGTTGAGCATTTTGCATTTAGGCTAGCACCTTGTTCAATACTCATGTTAGTGTAGGTTAAATTACCCCTGACTCTTGATTTTGAAAAAATCTTAACTGTTTTTTTTGCAAACAATTTACCCCTAAATTCTCCCTTTATTTCTAGTGTATTGCATTCGATATCTCCATTGACTTTAGAGTTTTCTTCGAGTATAACTTCTCCTTTAGTTTTTATGCTTCCTTCCATATTTCCATCTATATATAAATCAGATTTTGAATTGAAATCACCATTTACAATAGTATTGTTATCAAGTTTGGTGTAAAATTTTGAAGGCATTTATTATACTATATCCTAATTTAGAGTTGATATTTCCAAAATACTTTTAGTAGTCCATCTTTCACTAACGACTAATACGGAGATCTAATTTCACCGATATTTTTTTGTAAATCTAAATAAGGTTTCTCTAATTCTTTGCCATGATTAAACTCGCGGCTATTATCTAGTAACTCTTTTGCTTGTTTAACCAAGCCAAACAAGAGGTAGTAGTTTCCTAGTTCCAACAGTTTTTGATGATATCGTAAACTAAGCACATCCATATTTTCTCGGAGTTGTTCTATTGTATCTAGAAAATAATTCCACAAGATATGTATATCCTGCTTTTTGATTTGGTTGGAGGTCAAATCCATATGGTGATTAAACTCACCAATCATATTCCAACTATATCGCCAGTTATCCACGTTAGGACGTTTTCCCCATTGTTTATTAAAGACTTCTATACCACCAAAAAAATTTGTGCTATCAACACCAATAGAAGGTATTTCCCTATTGAAACCGATGGTGTTTTGTTGTGTAGTTGATGAACTAATCAGGTTATCAATTTTATGATCGAAGTGTAATTTTAAATTCTCTTGGCTCATCAAGGCTAATTCTATGCTATCAGAAATCTGAATCAACTGCTGATCCGTCAAAATCAGCTTTTCCAAATTTTGCCTTTCAATCATTAGAGAATCACTACCCTCACGAATCTTGATTATAGCATCAAGATGTCCCAAAGCTTTTACAAACTGTAGAGATTCTATCTCTAGTTTGTAAAGTAATTGATTGTTTTTGAGCTCAGTGAAACGATCTATTTGAGGGGTATTATTGGAAGCCAGGAGATGGTATATGGCTTTAGGAGTGTTTTTCGTGTCATAATAGTATTTTCCTAGTTGATGATAAATGTAATGATGGTATTTGGCGTAGTATTTGGGTTTAAGAAGTTTATGGAAATCTTCTAATGGAGAAGTATTATTTAGAGCGTGTTTTAATTTGATTAGGTATAGTTTTGAGTAGAATGAGTAAAGATTCTTTTTGTCTAGGTTTGCCAGTTTTTGAAATTGACTTATAGCTAATCGGTTGGAATCAAGTGAGTATAATAATTGGGCATATATAAATTGGTTTCTCAAGTGGAATTTTCCTGGATTATTTAGAACAAACTCTAGAGGTTTTAGAGCAAGTTTATTTTTTTTTAAGTTAATATGTGCCTGAGCCAGAAGTTTTTGCAGTTGTATTTTTTGGTTTTTGTCAAGAATTTTATTTTCAGTGTTCTCTTGGATTAGTTCAATCGCTTCTTGGGGTTCTCCAGAATGAATATGTGCTTTAATAACCCAATACAACACCTCAAAACCTCTTGAGGGTTTTAAATTTTTCCTTTCAAGTTTCGATATCAATTTAAGGTTAGGGAGATCTTTTCCTTGATAAAAACATGACTTTAACCAGAGTAAATGAGCATCAATAATTTGTGGTTGTCTCCAAAGGGGCTTGGATTGTGTCTGGTGCTGCTCAATCACACTTAATGCTCGTTTTTCTGCAAATGGGAAATACTTAAGTTTGGAAGGGACGAATTTCGGATCTACCTGGAATATAGTGTCATAAAAATCTGGAACATAGGTTTGTTTGAGTTTTTGAACTCCTATCTCAAGTGACTGATTCCCATTGAAAAGCAGATTGTATTTCGAAGTAATGCGATGATAATGTTGACTGATTCCTCCTGGATGGAAAATAGTACATCCACAGATAAAATAGATACCACTGGCGATAGAAAGAAATGAGGTGCTTTTTTTCACTTTATTCAGTTGGTATCAAATACTCATTAGATTACCATAAGAATTAAATATCTACAGAAAATCCGGCATAAAATGTTCTCAATGGTGCTGGTTCATAATAGCGACCTCCAAATGCATTGATTCGAATATTATCCGAGTAATCTTTATTGAGCAAATTTTGAATCCCCAGCATTAGAGTTGCTACAGTTCCGAAAGCTTTAAATTCTCTGCTTGAGGTTAAGTCTATAACCTGGTAGGGACGGATTGGTACTTTATTGGAATCGTCAGCGAATAATTTACTGACTATTGAGCCCTTTAGAAATAATTTCCACAGGCCTAAATCATGGCTTTGAAGCTGAAAGTTTAGCTGTTGAACTGGAAGTCCGGGTAGCAAATTACCTGATAAATCTTCTCGATCGACAATATAATTCTGAAAGGTAAAACTTGAATAGCTATAAGCAAGGCTTCCGATGATGTGATTGAATTCTTGATTGTAGAACAACTCGAGACCTGTTCTGTGGGTTTTTCCACTATTTCTATAAAATGAACGATTGGGATAGGATTCAATTTCGTAGGGAACTATTTCATTAGAAGTGGTGATATGGTAAAAAACAAGTTCAAACTGAGCATTTGAGGTCTGGGTTTTCCAGCCGATTTCGTAATTCCAAGCCTTTGAGGGTTCCAAATCTACATTCAGACCTTCTTCGGATAAATTGGCTGAAAGCTCACTTAGAGTGGGCGTTTGGTAACTTTTTGAAACATGACTGAAGATTAAATGATTTCTTGATTTCAAACCAATTCCTAGATTTGGATTTAGCGAATTATGTAAACTATTTGATTCAATTGAACTTGCGCCGATAATTTGTCTATCGTACCCGATTCCTCCTTGAATTTTGAGTTTATTTAGGTTCCATAGGACTGCCCAATAAAGGGAATTACTAGCGAAAATTTCGGTTTGATCGAACATTTTTGTCCCTTGCACACCTTCTACATTTTCATATCGTAATCTATCGTCATTTTGGTTATGGAGTTCCCAGCCTAGTTGCATTCTCATATTTTGTTTTTGGAAGGAAATCTGACTAGTCAATCCAAAATAATTTCGGTCAAGAGAGACAATTCCGCCATTTTGAAAAGGAAGTTTTCCGAAAAAATCCCGGAAAGAGTAATAACCGCTGCTCGATAGGGACCACATATTATTGAAATCATAAGTCCAATTGGATCCAATTTTGAAATGACTTATTTTTTCATGAGTGTCGTATTGAAGATTTCGTTTTCTTGCTTGTTTTCTATTTTCATTATATTCTGTAAGAGTTAGTCCTCCTGCGTCCTCTGCATCGGGACTGTGGGTAAAATTTAGATGGCTCCTTAGAACAGATTTTTTGCTGAATTGGTGGATTACTTTTGTATTGAACACTCTTTGTTTGAATCCACTATTCTGGCGATAGCCTTCGGAGTTGGTAAGGTTTTGATACAAAACAGCAGATGTTTTGTCATTTTTTAGTCCAATAGTTGCTTTTAATGAATTCAACCCGAAGGCCCCGTGGACGAATCGTAATCGGGCTCTATGGTTCTCCAAACTATCTATTGTAGTCAGATAGAGTACACCTCCAGCTGCATTTCCATATAGACTTGCTGAAGGACCTCTTAGCACTTCTATATCTTTCAATAATCCGAGGGGGACATTATCAACTTGCCCTTGACCGTCTGGGGTAGTTTCTGGGATTCCATCAACCACTAGTTTTACGCCTCTAATTCCAAAGGCTGCTCTTGAGCCAAAACCTCTTATCGAAACTCTAATATCCTGTGCAAAGTTATTTTGATTTAAACTGAATAATCCGGGTATCAAACCCAGATACTCACCCAATGAAATTTGACTAGTTAAACTTTGGTTTTCTAATACTTCAACCTTTGACACGCCTCTAGGAATTTCGTTATTTGTGGCACGTATTTTTAAGGCCTTTAGATTTACTTCTTGTAATGAGATTACAGAATCTATTTGATTTTGACCAAATGACATCGTCCCTATCAACAATAATAGAATAAGCAAGGTGGATGTTAAGTTTTTCAGAAAAAAAAGCATTTGAAGGGGGTTGAAATAAAGTGTAATTATACAAAATTGGTTTAGATAAGACTAATGTAGAGTACCCTACAATCTTCTTATTTTAGCTAAAATTTGAACAAGTTATGGCTAAATCCAAAACCATCTCCATAATCTATGAGGATACCACTAAGGATTTAAATAATCCGGGGGACAAAACTATATTAGAAGTGGCCTTAGATGAGGGGTTAGATGTTCCTTACTCGTGTATGGGTGGAGTTTGCAGCACATGTGTAGCTCGCTTAGAAGAGGGAAATGCAGTAATGAAAAACAATGAAATTCTCACAGATAGAGAAATTGAAGAGGGACTTATATTATGTTGCCAAGCGGTCCCAACTACTGAGTATATTCGAGTAAATTTCGATGACACTATATAGGGACTGATAGCAATCCTCAAGCGAAATTATTTTCCCTGATTTTATGGGAATTATATGCTTTTGTAACCATTGATTATAGTATCTTGAAGTAACTCTTGTTTTCAAGATGCGTGTTCTTGACGGTATAGATAATCGAGATGAGGGAAAAGCGAATGCATTGATTCTGATGTGGTTCATTCCCTTGTTTTTTCGGCATCAGAGTTCATGCTTTTGTGTGGGAAGAGTATTCCTTTTGTTGGTCACTTTGATGTTCGCAAGGTTTTGTCTGGGGCTTGTTTTGACCTTATGGATAGGGTGTATCCCTTGGTTTATGCTTCTGATGGTTTTGTTTTATCTTTTCATCGTTTGGATAAAAAGTGTGTACGGTCTGTTTCCGCTAAAACGGTTAAATCAGATTTTATTGTTCCCAAGAGTATTCTTTCAAATGGTTTTGATAGGGTGAAGCGGATAAAAGATAAGGGTGCTGTTGAGGTTCATATTGATTTTCATGAAACTTCGGAAAAGGACAGGTATAATGTCAAGATATCTGTTTCTCCTGCTTATGGGGTTGGAGACCGGTTTTCTCATCATATTTCTTTTGTGTGTGAATGTATTGATGGTCGTTTTCCTGATGTTCTTTCCAGTCGTAGCAAAGATGTTGGACATGTGATATCTTTTCCTGTAAAGGGTTTTACAGATATTTGTCAGGCGATTGTTTTAGAGGCCAAGCAGCGTATTAAAGATTTTGTTTATGATGAGCATGATCCTTATGCCAAGGATGTTAAACAGGAGATAAGCAGAATTCCTTATTTGCAATTAGATGTTGTTCCTGATGATGAGCATCCGGACAAAATGCTGATGAAGTTTCAAAATGGGGATACTTCTTTCAAGGAAAAGAAGGTGCATGTTTTACCTTGTGATTTTAAGTCTGATATTTTCAAGAGTGTGCGAATTGGGTATAATATTTATCGTTTTTTGCCGGCTTTTAAATCATTGAAATTAGCAGATAGAAGTCATAGGGGTTACAAAAAGGGTTATTTGTCTTTCAAAAATGTTTCTTGGGGGTACTCTTCATTCTTTTTCTTTTGTTCCTCCTGCTCTCAGGGTTCTGAAAGATGATTATCCGTCTCATGAGTTTTACATTATACCGTCAGAACGTCCGAGTTATGTATATACTGCTTCTCATCAGTTAAAGGTTGATGAGAGGGAACGACAGAAAGAGATAGAATCTCAAAGGAAGATGCAAGAGGACTTCCGAGTAAGATAAAGTTGGGTAATTCTGATGATTATTTTTATGGAGTGTAAATCCATATCCATATTCTCTATTAGGTCAAAAAATAGTTTTAACTTTTTTTTATTTTAGGTTTTGTCATTGAGGTATACTCGGCTTACTGTATTTGTCTTCTTTTATATTCTTAAAACCATCAACTAGATTTGTTTGTTTATAATCTAATCTTTTTTGACTTAGGTCACAATACTCTTGTGATATGTCAATACCAACAAAACTTCTGACTAATATATCCGCAGCAACCAAAGTTGAACCAGAACCACACATAGGATCTAAAACTATGTCCCCTTTATTCGTGAATACTTGAATGAAATCATGTGGTATTTTATCCGGGTATGTAGCCGGATGATTTCTTTTTAGCCATATTTTATCACCGCCATTAGCATAATCCCAAATTGTTCCCGGACACTTTGTCGGATTGATTTTCATCTTTCTTGAAGACACTGTTAAACCATCTTTGTTTCTATTAGCCCCACTGGTCATGTTTTTTCCCGCATGAATACATGGGATTTTAATAGGGTCTTTATTGAAAACATTAGGTTTTTGCCCTTTCACAAACACAAGAATATATTCATGGTCAACTCTAAATCTTCGTTTCCACCACGCACCATCTTTGCCGTTTTTTTTATAAATCAAACATTCGAACAATCCAAACCCTATATTATCACACCAATCAATCGTTGTTCTAAATGAGGTAAGAGATTTATGCCCTTTGATGGTTTGGTCTTGGATGACCATCGCTACAACACCACCTGGTTTTGTCACTCGAAAAAGTTGTTTTCCTAACTTATTTAAATCAAATGTAAAACCATTATAATCGCATAAAGCATCATAGGGAGGAGAAAACACTGTCGTTAGGTTGAACGTATCATGATGATAGGATTCAAGAATTTCTAAAGCGTCTCCACAAATAATTTTATTCATGATTATATGATAACGCATTTATTAATTGACCAAACCCATGTTCACCAAGAGCTGTTTTGATATGATGCATTCTAATATGTTTGCAATGATTTGTGGCTTCTGTACAATACCTTGTCCAATCTATTTTTTGCAATAAACTCAGTATTTCTGTTTTTTCTTTTTTGATGATAAGCCCATAACCCGAACCATACAAAACATCTTTAAAATCATATACTACATTGATTTTGTTTCCGTAGAAAGTAGAAGCTATGAACCCATCATAATCTCTGTTCTTCCCAAGTCCACAATATCTATTGGGGATACTACAACAGGTATATATATCTGCGTATTGACTGGTATCATATTCCTTGAAAATGGATTTTCCTTTTCCTTTTTTCCAAATTTGAAATAAGGTGTTTACAGATATTATATTGTCTTTTTTTTGTATTTGTTTGAATTGTCCCTGGTAGATAAAAGGAATTTTTGGGTAATTGCTCGCTATGTATTAAGCATCCGTTTTGCACTCTTTTCATATTACTCCCTTTTCCATTTATTTCAGTATATTGTTCTAAAATTTATGTAAAATAGGTAAAGGTTGTTTTATTTGATTTGGTTTGTGTGATAAGAGAACTATGTAATTTCCTCAATTTATCCGTGTTCCTTGTGAGCAGTATCCCTTGATTTCATTCAAATTTTAATTCATGTTTTCGCTTAATTGATTTAATTTTCTTGTGGTGATAGAGAGTTTCTGTGTTGATTATATAGTGGTGAGACATTTTGTTATTCGGAGTGGCATGTAAAGGTTTTGCTTCCTCTGGCACTTCCGCAATTATATTGCACTTGTTTATTTCCTGTCATCATGTCTCTTACTGCTCGGTGCCAATGTTTGTAAGCGTTTTGGCCATTAAGGATGTCTCCGTAGTCTATATCTCGGTCTGTTTCTCCTTCTGGTAGTTCACAATCGTTAAAATGTCTTCCTGACATGATTTGTCCAAATTGACATAGGTGTCTTAGATTGAGATGTTGTGTCCAAATTCGTGCCGGATGGTATCTAGTAAAACATGAAAATTTTTGTTTTTTTGTCCCCAATTCCAATATTTTTGATAAATAAATGTGATTAGGTACGCATACGCACACTTAAAAAACACAAAAAATCAGGTAAAACTTCATAGACATAGACCCACTTTTACCTATTCACACAGATATTGGCACACTGTCCCTAATTCACTGAAATTTGCCACAAAATATTTAAAAAAATTACTAATACGAGCATCATCGCAATTACAAAAGACTATCTTATCTTTAAAATGGTTTTTATAATGTTTTAATTCACTTTCTATATCTGAAAGTAGTGTATAAAACTCATCGTTTTTATTTTTTTTGCTTTAGTTAGTAAGGAGTGTTGTACTTCTCTTGCCATGTCATCTATTTTTTTTGGTTATTTGGTTAAATATTTCACTTCCTAAAATTTTAAGAGAAGTTCTAGAAATTTCCATCATAATATCAAACATTTTCTGTGCTTCCCATTTACCTCCATTACCTTGTGAGTATATTGATGTCGCTTGAAGCATAATTGTTTTGTCCTTATGTTTCACAAACTTATTTTTACATAAGTTCGTGTTAATAGGCATTCCATAATTTGCGGATGTCAATCTGTCCAGCCTATTTAGCATTCCTAAATTATATTCAAGTTTTACGACTCTATCATCAGGTCTTTTAATAGAAATTGTTTCTGTTAAGAAATTTGACCCTTCTAAAAATAAGACATAAGGAAAATGAGATTCAGATAACATCAAATTAGCAATCTCCGATATGTTTTTATGAGACCTTTCTATTGCATTTCCAGCCTGCATTAAGTCTTGATTCTTTTTTTTTTGGGCCAACTAAGTTCCCTTTTTTTATGTTATCAATGTCTTTTCCTTGATGTTTAGCTTCTGATACTAAAATTATTCTCCAGTTGTTATCATCATCTTTAACTTCAATTACCCCTCCATCAGGTTTAATACTTGAATTTGATACAAAAAGAGTTTGACCTAGCCTAGTTCTCTATCTACTTTCTGTAAAGCCTTATTTATTTCTTCTTTCTTTATACTTGTTCTGTATTGAAAAGATAATTGTGGATATTCTTTTTCGAGTTGTTCAACCATAAGGTTTGATATTTTTCCAACTACTATGTCATGTAATTTTGCTTCATCTCCAAATATGCTAACTACACCTTGATTCTTCTTATGTTGATGTGTTAATCTTTTTGATTGATTCTTCTTATACATAATTATCTATCCATAATATTATTTAACAAAAGTAGAAATTTTAACTGCCGGATATCCTCAGTCGTTATTTCTTCGATAATTCTTCAATATTATGTAAAACATTATTCATGCAACCCCAGTGAGTATTTTCATAAATCAAATTTACTGCCGTTAAACTAAGACTATAAAAATAAAACCCTTTTACTCATCAGGCAATTCTTTTCGCCAGATGTTTTTCCGGTTTGTTTTGTATGTATTAGGGTGCGTTTGAAATACCATTTTAGATGCCCGCATTTAAAATCATACTGACGAGAATGAGTTACTATTGCTGGTTAGGTTTTATCTGGTATGGACACTTCATGCTTTGGCGGAAAGTATTGGTTAATCATTATGTCAGTTCGATAATAACTTTTATGCAAATTGGTTTTAGGGGTTAATAACCGTACACTTAACATCATGTGCTCAATATATTTAAGGTCAGTTTTTAGCACATTGATCGATATAGTTGCTTCATTTCAGAGGGTTAGATAATTAAATTCTGCTAAAAGTGAGTGGATCAGTGCTGAGGCAGAAATTAAGAGAGAAGGTTGTCTATGGTTTTTGCTTATTGTTTTGGTTGATAGTACATCAACAACATTCAATGATGATTGATAAAATACAGAATGTGCATTATAGCGATCATTATAGCGAGAGTATCGGTAAGTTAATGGTTAATAAGCATACAATTTCCTTTTTTTTTAGATACTAGATGTTTTGCATTTTTGTATGTCGTTTTCGTTCAAATCGGAGGGGTGGTGTTTGATAAAAAAAATATAACTCCTTTTTTCAAAAAGGTCAAGTTTCCATTGATGGCTGAGAGTGGTTGGCTTACGCGGTCTCTTGAGCAAAAAATGCCATATGATTTTGATTATAAAGGTGCAATTAGACCGGATTCTTTAAAAGATGCTTTTTTGAATACGATTGATATTATTGAGAGAAATGATCATTTAGGAGAGATTTTAAATTATTTTTTTCAAGGTTTAATTATTCAAAGGAACAAGCAAAGAATAGTTTTGGCAAAGCCACTTAATTTAGGTATTTTGAAAATAGTTGATTTACTTATTTCACATTTTAATTTGAATTATTTGGCATCTGGTGAATCACGGTTGCCTGTGTTGGCATTATATGCTTCATATCAGTGTTTAATAAATGAAATTCACAGATATGATGGCAAAAGATTGCTTAAAATAGAAAGTCATACTTCAGCGGATTTAAGAAGTGGCAGAATAGGTGACATTGATATTGTTGATAAAAACAATAAGGTATTTGAGTCTGTTGAAGTGAAACATGGGATTAAAATCACTTCTCAATTAGTTAGAGATGCTTTTGATAAATTTAAAATGACCCAATTAAGTAGGTACTACCTTTTTTCAACTGTTGGTATTAATAAAAATGATTTAATTCAGATTGATATTGAAATTGATAGAATAAAAAACCTTCATGGTTGTGAAGTTATTGTTAATGGTTTAGAGGATACTTTAAAATATTATTTAAGATTAATTGGTGATACGTCCATTTTCATTGAAAACTATGTTGAGTTACTTGCGATTGACAAAAGCATTAAATATGAGCATAAAGCGGGGTGGAACAATATTATTGCGGGAATGTAGATATAAAAAAAACTTCCATTTGTCTTTTCATATATAGTATGGTTTTTTAAAATTTATCTTTTGGTTTTGTGAGCAGTAGATGGTGTTTTTGTTTAAATTCAATTTATTCATTTATTTTCTCCAGTGGGGATAAAGAGTTTCTGTGTTGATTATATGGGGGTAGATATTTTGTTATTCGGAGTGGCATATAAAGGTTTTGTTTCTTCTATTTCTTCGGCAGTCTTTTTCTACTTGTTTATTTCCTGTCATCATGTCTTTTACTGCTCGGTGCCATTGGTAGGTATCGTCTAAAATATAAACTATGTAACCTCCACCTGGTGCTTTTTTGGGACGTACTTCTCCTGGTGGTAGTTGGCAATTGGGGTCACTGACATAATATGTTTATTTTGGCATAGGTGTTTTAGTCCGAGGATGGCGTGTCCGAATTCGTGCCAGATGGTTCTTAGTAACAGATAAAATTCATCGTTTTTTTCCCTTTTTTTCATTGATTAGGACTAATTCTAACGCTGATTTTAGAATCATATATGTGAAAAGATTCGGTTGTCCGTCAGTAATGTCTTCTATTTCAAATTCACAGTATTCCGGGTCGATATACGAGATACTTACACCATTATAGGTTTTCCTTTATTGATATCGAAAACAATTTCCGTAAAAACATTTTCAACTTTTGTTCTTTTCAACATTAAAATTGTGCGTTTGTCGCTTATATTCCATTGGTTGATTTCTTGGTTGAATGCAGTAACATTGTGGAACATACATATTGCATAGTCTTTTGCTAAAATGAGTGTTTCAGTAATATAATTTGATGTTATTACATTTTTTTGAACCCTGTGAGTTAAATGGATTGAATATTCAGTATTTTAATGTTTTCAAAACTAAATCCGTAGTTTCATCCATGAATAGTTTTGATTTCATCTTTAATTGAATGTTGTTACCGCCATGGCGGATGTCTGTCTTCAGATATTTCACCTTTTTCCCGTTACCGCCTTTTTTTTGAATTGTAAAGCAGGAATGTAAAGAAATAACTCCTTTTTTAGTTATAGATACGTCAATGTTGTTTTTTATGAATGCCAGCACATCTTCCATTTTATAGATACGAATCTCTTTATTGCAATATTCGATTAGGACAAACAATTTCGGATGATCTGTTCCAATTAGACCATTGCTGATAATCTCATATGCTTTAGGCTTAACTACTTTGATAATATATTCCGACTTATTTTCAGGTATCCACTTGATTAGACGATTAGAAGCTTTATTAAGTGTCAATTTGACGAGTATGTTTTCAAATTCTGCTGGAAATGAAAATTGCCGAACAAATTTATTAATACTCATTCTGGTAACTTGATTAAATCCACGACCTTTAAAGGACTTTATATTTACACCAAAATTGTTACCTTCGGTTGCTCTGATAAATACGTCAGATTTTTCTTTGTGTTCACCTTCTAAAAATATATGTTTAACTTTTGTGCTTTTTAAAATTCGTTTGCCAAAAGAAGCAATTATTTCTTTAATTATTTCAGGGTTTTCTAATATAACATCTCGGAAAGTTTCTTCTGATTTACGTCCTATTAATGCATTCGTATTAGTCATTTAAAGAGTAATTAAAAGCGATTATTTCTTTGCTTTGTTTCTGAGTGAAATACTGTAAAGACCTTTTTAGAAGAACTTGACATACATGATAATTAGATTTAGACAAGGAAAATATTTCTGGTTTATTCTGTTCTGAAAGCAACACCATATTGCTTTTTTCTATACTCCTAAGAAAGGAATTGAAGTCATTTAAATCAATTGTGCCATTGTAATGACCATTGTCATTATTTAAATATGGAGGGTCAAGATATAAGAAGGAGTTCTGGGTATGTTTAAAATCTCTAAAATCCTTGTTCGCTATGGTTAAGTTTTTTATTGTTTTGCTTAAATAAACTAATGAATCTAAAGCCAGTCTAGGACACTGACTTCCTTTCCTCATCGGTGAATTAAATTTATTTTTTGAGTTAAATCTGATTTTGCCTGAGAAGGCATTTTTTGCGAGATACAGAAAATTAGATGCCCCCTTGACTCCATCTCCTAAATCCATTTTTCTTATTTCATAGTAATAATCAATTGAAGATTTCTTGAAATGATTTTGGTATAAATGATATAAATCAATTGGGTCATCACGTAGGCTTTTGATTAAATTAACAACTATGGGATTGTTGTCGTTATAAGTGACTTTTTCTGAACCGAATCTATTGCTGGCATAAAAAGAAAATGCACCTCCTCCACCGAAAACATCAACTATCTTGATATTTTGATCTAATCTAGGAATAAGGGTATCAAATACTTCTTTGAATCCTGCTTTACACCCTACATAAGGGATAATTTTTAAGGGGAATTTATTTCGATTTCTATTATTAATAACAAAAGGTTCATCAATTATGTCAAGGAGAGTTTGATTCAGGGTTCTTTCGATTATAGTATTCATTAGGTAAAATTATTCAAAATGCTTTAATGTACTCATCATTTGGATTTATTAGAACATGAACATCGAGATTTAGATTGTCAAATGAGAATAATGTTTTGATTTCAAATTATACTTTTTGATTTAAATATATTATTTTTGGTTTTCTTTGGTGGTGTTGTTTTTTTTCATTTTGCGTGGCATGTAAAGGTTTTATTTTCTCTGTGTTTTTTACAATCAAATTCTACTTGATTAGTTGATGAATCAAATATTTTTTTTGAATCATTGAAAAAATGATTTACAAGCACAACAGATAGATTTGGGTTTCTTTAATTTGTTATTCCACTTTGTGAGCAGTAATGCTTCATTTCATTCAAATTGTGTTTTTGTATAATTGATTTATTTATTTTCTAAAGTGGCGATAAAAACTTTTTGTGTTGTTTTTATATAGGGCAGGTATTTTTTGTTATTCAAAATGGCATGTAAAGGTTTTGTTTTCTCTGGCGGATCTGCAGTTGTATGGTACTTGTTTATTTCCTGTCATCATGTCTTTTACTGCTCGGTGCCATTGGTAGGTATCATCTAATATATATACTATGTAACCTCCATTTGGTGCTTTTTTAGGTGGTACTTCACAGTGGGCTGTATCGGGACTGAACATGATATGTCCATTTTCGGGTCCATTTTCGCATGTGTGTTGTAGTCCGAGTATGGCATGTCCGAGTTCGTGCCAGTTTTTTTTAAATAGAAGTGGAAAATAAGAATCGTAGTTTTTCTTTTTTGAGGTTAGTATGAATAATTCGGGTTAAATCTATATTTTTGATAACATTACCTTTGTTTTATTCTAAAAAAAGTCAAAATTCAAAAATGAGTATAATGGATATCACAGAAAAACAGAATACTCCCACCCCCCCCCCCCGCACCCAACACACAAAAAAAAAAAAAGAGAAAAATATAAAATAAAAAAAAAAAAAAAACCCCCCCCCCCCCCCCGAAAAAAGGAGTGCACAAATAGACGAAATTTCGTTAAAACCCTTGGTTTTTCTCCAAAGGAGGGCACTTCGGGTATTTTTAAAAAGAAATACAAGAATCACAATAATTATGTGATTGAAATAGATTTTGAGAAGGAAATTTTTGTTTATGGTGATAAAATAGAATTAAAACATAGAATAGCAGAAAAGTTTAAGCCGGAGGAAAATTGGGTTGTTTTCGAATGTGTGGATAGATTATTGGAAAAGGGTTACAATCCTGGCAACATCATTTTAGAGAATACATGGAAGGCTGGTCATGGACATAGTGGACGTTTGGATATTTTAGTTAAACGTGATGATCGTAGCTCCTATCTTATGATTGAATGTAAAACTTGGGGTACTGAATTTGATGATGAATTGAAAAATTTAAAGGAAGATGGTGGTCAGCTTTTCACTTATTTCCAACAAGACCAAAATGCTGATGTTCTTATGCTTTATACTTCTGAATTAGATGGCGAGGAAGTCAAGCACAAAAATGTAATTATCAAAATTCAAGATGATTATAGACAATCAGGAAATGTAGAAGAATTCTACCAAAGATGGAATAAATTACCGAAGTACGATGGTGTTTTTGAAGATTGGGTATCTGTCTACGAATTTAAAAGTAAATACCTCCTGAAAAGAGATTTAAAAGAGTTAAATCAAGATGACAGCAAGATTATTTTCGATCGTTTTTTAGAAATACTGCGTCATAATGTCATTTCTGACAAATCTAACGCTTTTAATAAAATATTTAATCTTTTTCTTTGTAAAATTAGTGATGAAGACAAAGATGAACTTAACGAATTAGATTTTCAATGGAAAGAAGGAAAAGATAATTATGTAACTTTCCAACAAAGGCTAATGAAGATATATAATGTGGGAGTCGATCGGCATTTAGATAGAGATATTATAGATATAGGTGATGACGATATTGAACAACAATTCAAACCGGTCGGGCATGAATATAGAGATAAATTTAAATGTATTATCAATAAAATTAAACTGAGAGTAAGCAATATATTTGCTTTTAAAGAGGTTTATAATGATGCTTCTTTTGAAGATAATGCAAAGGTTGTCAAAGAAGTTGTTGAGTTGTTACAGTTTTATCAGATCCGATATAATTACCGGCAGCAATTTTTAAGTGATTTTTTTGAATTGCTTTTAAATACTAGTATGAAGCAAGAATCCGGACAGTTTTTCACTCCGATTCCAGTGACGAGGTTCATCATTAAAAGTTTGCCATTTCGGGAGATAATAGACAAAAAAGTAAATGAAGGGAATGAAGTGGATTTGCTACCTAGAATAATAGATTATGCTGCAGGGAGTGGTCATTTTTTAACTGAGATCATGTATGACATTCAAAAACACATTGAAGGATTGAAGTACGACAGATGCAATCCTCATACCAAACGTAATATACTAAAGTGGCAAGAGCACCAATTCGATTGGGCAGGTGAGTATGTATATGGTATTGAGAAAGATCATCGTTTGGTTAAAACTGTAAAGGTCAGTTGTTATTTACATGGTGATGGCTTAGCAAAGATTATTCAAGGAGATGGTTTAGACGAGTTTTCTACATCAACAGAATACATAGATTTGCTCGAAAAAACAGATGCAAATTATCCGAAAGACAATAGGCAATTTGACATTGTTATTTCTAATCCTCCTTATTCGATTAAGGATTTTAAGAGGTTTATGGATGAAGAAAAAGCAAAAAGAAGTTTTGATTTATATGATAGTTTAAGAGATAGCAGCAAAGAAATTGAATGTTTATTTATTGAACGGACAAAGCAATTATTAAAAGATGGTGGTGTTGCTGGAATAATACTCCCAATAGGGATTTTATCTGCTTATTCTGGAATTTATGTTTTGGGCAGAGAGATAATTTTAAAGTATTTTAAAGTATTAGCTATTGCTAGCATGGGGGAACAGACCTTCATGGCAACTGGAACTAACACTGTTATTTTATTTTTAAAACGCAGGGATAATTTTCATATTAAGAATTTAGAGGAATGGATAAGAAAAGTATTTTATTATTCAAGGGATATGACTATAGATGGGATTGAAAACCCTTTGCGAAAATATATTTCCCATGTTTGGAAAGGGATTTTATTAGATGATTATAAAACTCTATTGGACAAAAGCCCTAATGATAGAATTAAAGAGCATGATATTTATAAGGAGTATAGTCGGGTATTAAACCAAAAAAATGAAGCCCAAAAATGGGAGATAATTTTAGAAACAGAACGAAAAAAATTGTTGTATTTTATTCTTGCATTACCTCAAAGAATAGTTTTAATAAAAAACAATAATAAAGATAAAGATCGAGAATCTCAATTTTTGGGATATAAAATTAGTGATGATAAGAAGAATAAAGGTATGCTTCCGATACAGATTGGCAAAACGATAGATGCTTGTACACAGATGTATGATGTTTTATCGTATGATAATCCGAAAAAAGCGAGTACTTATGTTTATAATGCTTTTAAGGGGAATTTTGACTTAGAAATTGATGATAGTTTACAGGAATATATCAGTTATAAAAATCTGGTAAATATGTTTTCTTTTGATAGGGCGGAATTCGATCATGAGATTTCACTTAGGGTTAAAAAAAACATAGTAGATGTTCCGGAAGATGAGTTAGATAAAACATTTGAAAATCTTAATCATGTTAGGCCTATTCGTGATGCAATAGAAGTTCTGAAAAGAAAACGTGAATTTTTATTACAAGAGTTATATGAAGATACGGATAAAAAGGTGCGATTAAGTGATACTGAATTATTTGAAATAAATATTGGAAAAAGAGTTTTAAGGCATGAAACCAAAAAACAAGGTGAATATCTTATATATAGTGCTAATGTTTTTGATATTTTTGGTTTTACTAATAAAAGTTTTTTAACTGATTTTTCAAAACCTTCTGTGATTTGGGGCATAAGTGGAAAATGGATGGTGAATGTAATTCCTTCGGATATGCCATTTCATCCGACTGACAATTGCGGTTATTTGCGGATTAAAAAACCTATATTAGAAGTGAAATATGTTGCATTATGTATGGATAGAGAGGGGCGAGAAATTGAATTTTCAAGGCATAAAAGATCATCGATACGCAGAATCAAAGGGATTAAAATTCCTTTAATTGAAATAGGAGAGCAAAAAAAGATGATTTCGGAGATTGAGAGAATAGAAAATAGAATAAAAGATTTAGGGTCGAAAATATCGAGATGATTTTATATTGACGGACAAGGTTACTTTCTCTTTTTGCAGAAAGGATATCTTGCCCAAATAATTTTCCCTAATGAACCGATCAAAACGGTTCAACCAAGATGTTTTTGTTGTAGTGGATAGATTTATAAATAGTTGATTATGAATACTAGAATGTCTATTTTGACAAATTTGTGCATAGATAAGTTGTTTTTCTTTTTCGGGGGTTTTGTTGTTTAGATGGCAAGTGTGTTTCTTTGCTGGTTGTTCTTGGAATGTGTATTTTAATTGATGTTATCTTTTCAATTTAATTTATCCTTCCACCTTGTGAGCAGTAAATTTTGATTTCCTTCAAATTCAAATTTGTGTTTTGGCATAATTAATTTATTTGTTTCTTCCTGTGTCGATAGGGAGTTTTTGTGTTGATTATATAGTGTGGATATCTTTTGTTATTCAAAATTGCATGTAAAGGTTTTGTTTCCTCTGGCTCCTCCACAATTATATTGCACTTGTTTATTTCCTGTCATCATATCTTTTACTGCTCGGTGCCATTGGTAGGTATCGTCTAAAATATAAACTATGTAATCTCCACCTGGTGCTTTTTTAGGTGGTACTTCACAGTGGGCTGTATCGGGACTGAACATGATGTGTCCATTTTCGCATGTGTGTTGTAGTCCGAGGATGGTATGTCCGAGTTCGTGCCAGATGGTTTTTAGTAATCTATAGAAGGGTTTGTCTTTCTTAATTTATCCTTCCACCCTGTGAGCAGTAGATGGCGTTTTGGTCTAAGTGGCTGTTATTCGTGTTTTCAACCTCACCGGGGCAATAGAGTTCATTTGAGGTTTGCCCTTGAGATGGATTTTTGTCATTTAGGTTGCAGTGGTCTGCTTTTTGTTCTGTGAACATGAATTTTAGTGCTGTATACCAGCCGTATGTCTTTTCTTTTGGATTTTCCAAATCAGGTCTATGCCCAAAGTTGATATTATCACATTCGTTAGCATACATCATTTTAGAAAAACCTGATACATGCATTAATCCTAACAGGGCATGCCCCATTTCATGGTAGAAAGTATTCATAAAAGTATTTCGACCAGCTTTATAGTTAAACTGATATGCTGGATCTTTTTCATCATATCCTTTGAGGACAAAAATTGGTTTATTTTGTATCTCTATCTTTATTGGATTGATTGTACATAAAGAAGCTCTTCCAGAGAATCCAAGGTTTTCGTCATATTTGATTTCAAAATCATCAATATCAATATTTAAATATCCTTTGTATCCGAATCTTCTGGCATCTAGTATAAATGCTTCTATTAAATTTTTAGATGAGAAATCATTATTTACGAGTAATTTTTTGTAGATGGGGTCTTTTTCAATAGTTTCGTATTGTATGTCTTCTATGTTTTCTATTTTTTCTGTTGGTTTTATGGGTCTTTTAAGGATATCCTGTTTTTCTTCAAAAATGTCTTTAAGTGTACAATGGGGGTTTTTAATTCTCCATCTACTTTTAGAATAATGCATGGGTTTTACGTAGTTTACATTATTTATTTTTTCATAGAGATAGGACAAACAATCACTACTATTATTGTGGTGAATTTTATAGAAAAGACTTGCTACATAATCATCTTTAGGTTTTGGATCTATGATTATTATTTCATTGGGGGATATTTTATCTCCTTGTTTTAATTCTGTTCCGTCTTCTCTGTAAAAAGTTATATCTCCTAGTTCTTTGTCGTATTGGAGATTAAAAAGTTTTTCAAACTCAGCACCTATTTTGCAATCTTCGGAAGCGGTGAATGTTATTTCTGCATTGTCTGGGCTAAAACTTCCGCAATCGCCTGTCCATTGCTTTAATTGGTAGTGTTCATTGGCAGTGGCAGTAATTTTCACTTCATCGCCATAAACTACACCCTCTGATGGGCTAATGGTTATCTGTCCATTTTCGGTTTCTCCGGCAGATATCATACGAGGAGCTTTTTCAAACACCGCCTCCAATCGACAATCCCCTTCTACCACGAACTCCGCTTCAACATCTGTAGCATCCTCAAGAGTAGGACAATCATCACTTGTCCAACCACTAAACCGATAACCCTTGTCAGGGGCTGCTGTCAAAGTAGATGTCTCTCCATAGACTATAGAGAATTCCTCATCAACCGGCTGGCCGTCTCGAATCACACTACCTCCATCAGAAGAGGTAGTCGTGATGGTATAGCTAACTTTTTCAAACACCGCCTCCAATCGACAATCCCCTTCTACCACGAACTCCGCTTCAACATCTGTAGCATCCTCAAGAGTAGGACAATCATCACTTGTCCAACCACTAAACCGATAACCCTTGTCAGG
>MPMN01000048.1 GCA_002238525.1 Flavobacteriaceae bacterium bin25 | reverse complement strand
TTATTTTATTAGGGCAATTTAATCATTTATCTAGTCAGAAAGAGGGGGTTCTCTCCCTCTTTTCTGATAAAATTTAAGTTGCATTTGCTCTCCTCCTAAAGTTGCATTAGTGACTTGAGTCTGCAAACTTAAAATTGTAGACTTAATCGCCCACTTGGAGAAAGTAGATTTCCAGGGACAGGAAAACAATTTTGCTACAAAACTGGATTTCAGCAAATTGAACCCACCATTGAAAGAATTAATGCCAATGTATTTTAATATTGAAGGAAAATTTAGAATTGGAGATTAATCAAATTTAGTTTAAGTTTTACAGATGCATTTTTGAAAAGATTAATAGAGGTCATTAGTTAAGTGCATGTAAACTTTTTGATATAATTTTTCCTTCAACACATCTAAAGTACAACCTTAGAGTTCTATAGTGAACCAAGCACATGTTGTCAACCCATCTTGATATAAAATTCTGTACAATGAATTATTGACTCAATGAATAGATACGAAAGTTCATCGAATTCAACTACTTTTATCATACATTATATCATGTTTGATGTAAAAGAATATTTAGGCTTAGATAGTGTATCTCCTCTTCATTCAAAATCCAATGAAGTAAATGAAAGTCAATTAGATGTAATCAATCAAGTTAAAGGCTTTCTTGTTGAAGAAATTTATTTTAGTGGAGAAAATAAGAATGTTGCTTTTCCTGCTATATTTTTAAAGAAAGTTGAAGAGTTTAATTCTTCAGTTCTCTTGGAGATTAGGAAGATTCAAAGAAAAATTTGGAATTTCAAAAAGGTCATTTTTCTTTACGTTTATTCAGACACTGAAATTCGCATTTATAATTGTGCAAAAAGACCTCTGTTTCCATCCGAGAAATTGAAAGACTTGGAAATAGAATCTTGTGCATTTTCGGATAAAGAGAAATTGGAACAACTTCAAAGATTTTTTTCTGGTATTGCGATAGATACTGGTATGATTTGGACATTGGAAGAAGCGTCTAAGATTAGAAAAAAAATAAATCTGGATAAAAGGGTAAATAAATATCTTGTAGAGAGTCTTATTTTTCTGGCTAAACAATTAAAAGAAAAAGGACTAAATGACTTTTCTCTTATTCATAACATAGTCATGCGTTCTCTATTTATTTTGTATTTAGAAGATAGAAGGGCTATGCATGAAACATTTTACTCAAACATAAACAAAGGTGCTAAGAGTTATTTTGATATTTTAAAAGATGTTAATGCAACATATTCTCTTTTTGAGAAGTTGGAAAGACATTTCAATGGTGATGTTTTTGCCCTAAATAAAGATGAGCATATTTCAATAAAGAAAGAACATTTAAATGCAATCAGAAATTGTTTTATGGTTGGCAAAGATTATTCTTTAGGAGATGAATTTCTTGAAGAGTTGAAAAATATGAGAATTTTTGATTTTAGCATTATTCAAATAGAATTATTAAGTGAAATTTATGAGAATTTTTTAGGACAAAGAGATTTCAATGTCAAAAAAAATGTAGGAGCATTTTATACGCCACCTTCTTTGGTAGAACTTATATTGAATGAAAAATTACCAATCATTGAGAGAAAAGGAAAGGAAAAGAAAATCAATGTTAAGATATTAGACCCAGCTTGTGGTTCAGGCATATTCTTAGTAGATAGCTTTAAACGCTTAGTCAAGCGTCACAGGAATATAAATGGAGAAAAACTTACTGATTTTAATGTACTAAAAAAAATACTAACGGAAAATATATTTGGTATAGATAATGACTATGAATCAATTAAGGGGGCAGCATTTAGTCTTTATCTTGCACTGGTAGACAATTTAGACCCTAAAACAATTTGGCAACACAAAAAATATCGTTTACCCAATTTGATCAACTATTCATCGGATAGAGATCTATCTGAACAAGGGCATAATTTGTTTTGTACTGACTCTATAAAGGAAAATACGGAAATAAAAAAAATAGATTTCGATTTAGTGGTGGGGAATCCGCCGTTTGGCACTAAAAATCTATTGCCATCTATTCGGGATTATAACGATAAATATGGTTTAGCTAAGGAAAAGGTTCTTCCATTTCTTCATAAAGCGACCACTTTTTTAGGAAATTCAGAAAATGGAGGAATTGCTTTAATTTTTAATAGCAAAATTCTCGTAAACACTAACAAAGGATATCAAAATTTTAGAAAATGGCTTTTCAATGAATGCTATGTAGAAAAAATATACAATTTTTCTATTTTACGGCATTCACCCAAAAAAGACTTTAGCAATCAATTATTTACTTCAGCAAATGCACCCATTAGCATACTATTTTATAGAAAAAATTCACCTGAAAAAGAATCTAATAGAATTATTTATTATGCCCCTAAAACTTATATCAAGACCAACGTGATTGAGGGCATCAACATCGATTCTGCAGATGTCAAATATATTCCAAGAGAAGAATGCCAAAAAGGGATTTTCAAAAACAATATCTTGAAAATTGCGATGTGGGGACAAACGATGGATTTAAATTTGATAGAAAGATTAAATTCTTTTAAAAAACTCAAAGATTTTATTTCAGAAGAACAAATAGATATAGGTGTTGGACTAAAATTTTTAAGTCATTCAACTGAAAGGCATATGGTAGATAAGGAGATTCCTGACAGATACATTAAACCTGAGAGTATTCAACGATATGCTTCAGACTCAGACTCTTTTTTAACATTAATAAAAGGACTTTCTTCGGAATCAATAAAAAGTTATTCTAAGCATGGTATACTAGTGGAGAATTTATCTACTATCAATGTGTTTTCCCGTTTGGGAGCGAAAAAAACTTATACAGGACCACATATTTTAATGAAAACAGGACTTTCCAATAATAAAATTTGTGCTTCATATGAAGATGAAGATTGTTCTTTTAATAGTTCGGTAATAGGTATTAGTCATACTAATTCAAAAATTCTTAAAGGATTAACTTGTTTTATCAATTCAAAACTAGTTTGTTATTATCTTTTTTTATGTTCTTCATCTATTGGTATAGAAAGAAATAGGGTCAAACTTAAGGAAGTTAAAGAATTACCTTTTACTTTATCCAAAAAGGATTTAGTTCATCTTGCAAATATCTACGATGAGATAATTGGCGAACAATCAAAATCTCTCATTACAACAAGAGCAGAAAAATTGGAAGAAAAAGTAGATAATTATATAGCAAAGTGTTTTAAACTATCTCCTGAGGAAAAAATACTCATAGACGATTTTGAAGAATTTACCATTCCATTGTTATTCAAAAAATATGAAAAAGTTTTAGCACCGACCAAGAAGTCTGATGTTGAATCTTACGCCAACGAAATGACCCAATATTTAAACGATTTTTTAGGAAATCAAAAGTTGTATGCTCATTATACTATTTATGAAAACATCCTTCATTTTTCGCCTTTGATGGTCATTAAAATCTCATTTAAAGAGTCTAAAAAAGAAATCTCAATAAAGAGTCTCAATAGAATAGATGAAATATTACGAGAATTAGATAAAAAATTATGGCAAAAAGAAGGAACCAACATTTATTTCAGAAAAAAAATAAACTATAAAACAAATAATGAGATTTTTATTATTCGCCCTAACCAACTGCGATATTGGACTCAATCAATGGCGATGGAAGATGCTTCAGAGTTAATACTGGAGATCCTCAATGATGTATAAAAGTAAGATTATCTATGTCAATAAATAAATATTTCAAAAAACATTTTGAAACACAGTGCTTTCAGTTGATAAAAGAAGCTTATGATTTTGCCATTCAGGATAAAGTTATTAAATTAGATTGGTATGAAAACGACGTCACTACAGCATTGAATGACTATATTGAAGATAGTCTAAAAAGAAAAAAATTTCATATTATATCAACTGTTGATCCTCCTATACGAAAAGATGATATAAAAAAAAGAAAAAGGTTATGCTAATAAACGTGCCAGAATAGATATTAGATTGATTAAGAAGTTTTCAACTTTAGAGTATAAATACTATATGGAAGCAAAAAAATTAAAAGAGAAGGACTCTAAATTAAAAAGACGATATATCAATACCGGAATGAATAGTTTTTTGTCAGGAAAATACCCTAAGGGATGTTTACTTGGATATATATTTAAAGGAGATATAGACAAAACTGTGTATGGTATCAATAAACTTTTAAAAAAAGATGGTAAAATATCTGATATTTTAGAGCTTAAGCCACACGATTTACATCATTTTTATTATGAATCGAAACATAACGATGGTTTTATTATAAAACATTTGATGTTTGATTTCACTCTGCTTGATAGTGCTTAACTTTTGATGAATGTTATAAAGGGAGTATCCCGAAAACTGTGTAAATAGAAATCAGGTGGGTCGGGTCTATTAAGACTCACCTGATTTTTTGTGTTGTTCTAACGGGCTCTGATGATGAAATTGTTAAAAAATACATTTATGGATATATTTTGTCAAAATATTAAAGACATTGGCATGTTAGCCAATGTCAAACCAGATTCTGAAGGTGCCGATTTTATGAATGGCTTTTTCAAAAGGAATCGAAATGCTTTTATGTGCGGAACAGTAAAAACATTTAGAGTACAAAAAGAGTGTCCTCAACAGTTACACCTCTAAGAAAGTAAAGTCTTTGTTTAGACTCTCAAAATATCAAAGTAACCCGTGATCGTAGCTGTAAGTTTGTCAAAAAGCAATTTTTCACCTCCGAAAAAAATTTCGCCATTTTATTGAATATTTTATAATAATTAACCCTCTTTACTATCACATTTATATCCCTATGGAGGTTTATTTAACATACATATTTTCTCCTTTGAAAACTTTTGATGTAGTTGATATGCATTGTTTTGTGTTTGGTGGTTTGATATCATGGCCTCACAAAATTTTGCTATATGTCTAATACAAACAAAAATCAATATCCTTAAAATAAAAACCAAATAGTACGGCTTCTCTCTTTGTAGAAAAGATGTTTTGACTAAATATTTCTCCCGAAGAAACCGGCCAAAAAAGTTCATGTAAGAGGCCTTTGTCGTAGCGGATAAATTCATAAGTATTTGATTATCAATAGTAAAATGTCGATTTTGACAAACTTGCGTAAAACATTACCAAATGATTATGGAGAAAATCAAGCAAAAGATATCAACATGATGGTAGCTTATTATCCCTGAAACCTTTACCTATATGTTCCAGTTATTCGAATAAAAAGTAGTATATGGGATAGGTATTCCCCGTATATAGATGGGAATAAATATTATAAATAGCAACTTGAAAGAGTTGTTTTTCTACAAAAAATCCCGATGAACGTAGGGGATTATCTTGTTGAACTTTTTCAATATCTGCAAATCCTGATTGTGATGAAAAAATTTATTGATGGATCCCTCCACGAATTGGGCATACTCTTTCGGGTCAATAAACATATCCAGTTCCTTTATAATGCCCTTGTTGTAGTAGATTATTTTATGCTTTATGTCCAGGTATCGGCTTAAAAATTCGTCCCACCAAAAATATAAATGCCTATCCTCATGAGTTAATTCCCCAAAATCAACGTGGTCATACGGATGTCCAAATTCCAGAAATACCCTATCTATCTTATCTATTTGGACTTCCATTTGTTTGACCCAATGTTGCGTTCTAGTTTGATTTGATTCAATGGCTTGTTTCATTGTAGTGCTATTGTCAGGTTAGTTCTAACTGGTTGCTGTTTTTTGTTTTGTGAGGAAGACTTAAATCTACTCGGTTGGTTTTAGATTCATTAAAGACATAGATTTAACTGAAGTATCTATCATAAATTCATAAAAATAATTTAAATCTTTGGTCTTATATGCTTGCTCAATGGCTTTAAAATAGGCATCTCTTTCCTTCTCTAAAATAAAGGTCATCGGTTGATTATGATAAGCTTGTATGTAATTCATCAACAGCCTAGATGTCCTGCCATTTCCATCCCCAAAGGGGTGTATAGAAGCCAATTGATGATGAGCTTCAAACGCTAATAAGTTTGTTGATTTTATGTCCTTACTATCTTCTATTCGCCCATTCAAATCATCCAACAAAAGTTTAACTTGCTGGGGAACTGCTTTGGGGTCCATGAAAATCCTTTGACCTCCATCTGGCAAACCAATGCCAACAAAATATGTTCTAAATTTACCTGATGAGGTGTCGTAGTACTCCCCAGTAATATTGCAAATTCCTTTTTCTCCGGTTCTCTTCTTTACAAAAGAATTTATTTTCTCAAATAATGAAATGCTTATAGGAAGTTTCATCTTGGCTTGTTCTAGGGTATAAACAAGTGCATTATAATGGTCAACAACCATAAAAATGGACTGGTCTTAAGTGTCCATTCGTGATGGAAACACCTTATGTTCTAGTAGCCTCCAACTTTCATCAAAGGTCAATTTAGACCCTTCTATAGCAGAAGAATGATGTGCTATGCTGTATAAATTATACTTGTTGAGATAACAACGACCTATTAACTTACCTCTAAGTTTCTTCGATAAGTTGATGAATTCTTTCCATTTTGGCATAGCAATAATAACAAGATTAAAGTTATAGTATTTTCATTGTTTTATGATAAAATCACTATCAACTTTCCACTATCATTTCCGAAAAGCACAAAAAGATTTCCTATTCTAATAGCGTTGAAAATACGGAAGAATTAACTTACATCTGTAGTTTTTGCAGGGAAGAAACCTAAGTAACAACACCAAGGAAATGTCTGTTCTGATTGAAATTTTAGCATTAAAATCATAACTCTTGAGCAACCTAATAGTCAATTCGCTTACAAAGATGTTTTATCCTATATACGGGTTTATAATGAGAATATATCTTATCCATAATCAAAAATCAACAGATTGCTTTGTCAGATTCCATGGCTCATCAGTACCTAACCGAATTAATCGAAAGTTTCATCACGTTTTATTTTGATTCAAAACGAGTATTTAAATGGCTTTTCTTGTTCTTTTTTAGAAAAAATGCAACAAAACCACCAACTATTGTGATGATTTTATTTAGGTGAATAACTTTGCAACTTGGATAATGTAAATATTTAGATGAATCATTTTTATCCCAATAATCTGATTTTTTGGTGCTTTTTTGTCTGCGGAATGATCGCCTGCAAAAATTCCAATAATCCCCCAACTGTAATTGTTGAAACTGAAAATGTCAATACCTCCTCAGTTGAAGTTCAGGCAGATACCATGAGTTTATTGACTATTGAAGGAATGGTCTGTGCCATCGGTTGCGCTAAAGTCATCGAAGACAACCTAAATCAAGTACAAGGAGTATTAAAGGCCTCTGTTGATTTTGATGCCAAAATAGCAACAATTCGTTTTGATTCTCAATTAGTTCAACCAGACACTTTTCTGCAAACGATTGAGGATATCAGTGATAGATTCAAAGTAAAAGAGCTAGAGGTGTCTAAATAGTCCCTATTTCCATCGAAAAGTCTCCATAAGATGAACTATATCCCTTTCAATATACTTTGCAGCTGGATAGATGGAATCATAATTCGGTCGGGTAAAAAAGTAAAGACTCCCCAGCACAAAATGCTCTAAACTATCAGTTAGAAAAAATTGATAGTGAGATGCCGCATCCCCAACAACAGTAAATAATTGTCCGTAAACTCTTTGAGACTGATTGACAAAAACTCTTTCTGGAATTGATTCGGCTTTTGCCAGATGTCTGTAAGGAACCAAATAGGCATCATAGAGTAAAGAGTCTAAATTGTTTTCTATTTTTCTGTAATTCAAATAAATACTGGCTTTCATGGTGGGATACTCTAAACGAACTGATTCAAAAAGGGTTGCTATGGGTCTAGCAAACTGATTATACTCAAAAGAGTATTCAACGGCACGACTTTTAAGCATAATATAATCAGGTTGCGGGTACTCCAAGGCCAAAAACCCTTTGGGTTTGGGAAGTTGTCTATCAAGGCATCCCATGAAAAGACCAAAACAAAGTGCCATAACAACCCAAACTGAACCAAGTCTTTTTGCTCTCATCTAGGGGAATAAATCAAATTCTATAAATAATTTATCCTTTATCTGAAATCCATTAGGTTCAGTAAAATAACACTTGATTTTATGCAAATATTCTGAGAATTGAATTCATACTAGATAACAATGAGCATTGTTAAGTCATTTATTTTTTGATAGCGGAGGGAGAGTCACCCGCACCTCAGTGATTCTATTGCCCTCTATTTTATTTACCTTGAAAGTATAACCTTTATGGCGAATTGTTTTACCTACTTTGGGGAACTCCTTTGTCAATTCAAGCAATAGACCACCAAGTGACTCAGCTTCTCCTCTTACTTCATGGAATACCTCACTGCTATTTCGGCCAATAATCTTAAAAAAATCCATCAGATTTATCTTGGCATCAAAAAGGTAATTTAAATCTTCAATTTTTTTGTGATGGAAATTGGATTCATCATGCTCATCGCGAATGTCCCCAAGCACCTGCTCTAAAATATCCTCTAGGGTAATCAGACCTGAGGTGCCTCCGTATTCATTGACAACTATGGCCAAGTGTTTTTTATTTTTTTTAAAATCAATCAGCAGGTCATCTAACTTTTTGTTCTCAGGAACATAAAAAGGTGCTCTCAGAACATCATGCCAATTTTCGTGCGGCTTACTGAGATAAGGCAATAAATCCTTGATGTATAATATTCCCTTGATCTGGTCAAGGTTTTCTTCATAAATGGGAATTCGAGAATAATTAGAATTCCGGATCTGCTCAATCACATGTTCAACCTCCAAACTAGATGCCAAACAATAGATTTCTGCTCGAGGACACATAATCTGTTTGGCTCCTATATCACCAAAATTTAATATCCGCTTCAGGATTTTCTGCTCATCTTCAGAGGTCTCATCGTCTCGAGTTAACTCTAGTGCCTTTGAAACTCTTTCCAAAGGAAAAGGCATCGTCCTTTTCGCTACTTTATTTTCAAAGTAATACCCAATTCTATTCATTGGCCATGTTAGCCAAAAAAGAAGATAACGATCAATGAATTCAAGAGGACCGAGCATATATTTAGCGAATAATAGCGAATTTCTATTAGCAAATATTTTCGGAAGAATCTCCCCAAAAAACAATAGAATTGCAGTGATGACAATTACTTCCAATAATACTCCTATAATAGGATCCGCATTAATTAGAAAATCGAAATTGGTCAAATGCGCAAGAAGAAGCACAACTGCAATATTGATAAAATTGTTAGCCACCAATATTGTAGCCAATAATTTTCTTGGATTAGCCAGTGCTTTTTTTAGTTTGGCAACAAATTTTGAATCGCTTTCTTCTTGTTCAAGCAGCTTTAAATTCAATGAAAAAAAAGCTACTTCTGCACCGGATACTAAACCGGTCATCAGTAATAGAATACAAGTAAATACAAAGGCTATAGTTGAAAAATCCATCAACGTCAGAAACAGCAATTAACTTTAGGAAATAAACACCAAACAAAGGTGTAACTCAAATACGGGGAAAAAACAGTTAGGAGACAAAATACTTTTTTACGAAGTTAGTTAAAACAATAGGAAGCGGTAATTGAGCCAATCTTCTGACAGAATAAGCACCTTCTAGGTTACTTGACCAGGAAATGACCCAAAAGGTAATCATTAGTGTTTGATGGGTTAAGCGATGGATAACTGCTCGCTCATTCCACTTTTCTATCCCCCATTCTTCAGATAAATATCGTTTGTATTCTCCTAACTGGGACACCAGTTTTTGAACCGTGTCAACCCTGGTTCGGGTTTCGATTAATGGAAATTCATACAGTTGAGGCCAAATATCTCCTTGTGTTCTCTTTTCAAGCCTTACGTTGTTTTCTTTATCTGTGATAACCAGATAATTGAAATATCTCAATTTGGAAGGCTTTTTTGGTCTTTTGACCGGCAGTCGATCGATTTTTTGATGGATAAAAGCATGACAATTGTCTCGAAGAATACACAAATGACATTGTGGTTTTCTAAAAGTGCAAACTAAAGCCCCAAACTCCATTATCGCTTGATTGTATTGACCAGGATTGAGACGGTCAAGATTTTTGCTGGCCAACTGTTTGAATTCTTTAAAGGCCAAAGAACCACCGACTGGTTTATAAATACCATAATATCTAGCCAACACTCGGTAAACATTACCATCCAATACTGCATATGGCTTATTGTTGCAAATTGATAAAATGGCACTAGCCGTATAATCTCCAATACCTTTAAGTTTTATCAGTTCATTGTAGGTAGTAGGGAAAACCCCTTTATACTTTGTGACAACATGGCGGGCTGTATGATGAAGATTAATGGCACGACGATAATATCCCAATCCTTGCCATACTTCCAAAACCTCCTCTTGAGAAGCCTGAGCCAATGATTCGATGGTAGGAAACCGATCAATCATCTTAAGAAAATACCCTTGACCTTGTTGTGCTTTAGTTTGTTGTAATATGATTTCTGACAACCACACCCTATACGTATCTCTAGACTTACGCCAGGGAAAGTCACGCCGGTGTTTGGTATACCAAAGAATTAGAGCTTTGTTCAACATGCAAAGTCTATTATATTTTTGTTAGAAATTGGTTGTGACAATTTGGAAATTAATTTTATATTTGCAAGCAATCAAAAATTAATCTAATGACTAAAATTGAGATAGTTACCAATATACACAAAGATACGGGTGTTGACAAAGTTGATATTAAAGAAATTGTCGAAAAGTTCATGTCTGAAATCATTGGTTCTCTAGAAAACGGCGAAAATGTATATCTCAGGGGGTTTGGTAGTTTCATAGTTAAGAAAAAAGCTGCCAAAATGGGTAGAAATATCACAAAAGGCGAACCTGTCTTTATCCCTGAGCGCTATGCCCCCTATTTTAAGCCTGCTAAAGTGTTTGTTAAAGGAGTACAATCTAAAGTGAAATCTCTCGATAACTAAAATTCTTATAGGAATATGCCAAGCGGTAAAAAGAGAAAGCGGCACAAAGTGGCTACCCACAAACGCAAGAAGAGAAGAAGAGCCAATAGGCATAAGAAAAAGAAATAATTCGCAGCATATTGGGGGTCTCTGTGACCTAGTCCAAATATCTGTGCTTCCCAATCTTACCACTAGTCTCAATTGACTCTTTGTCGGAGAGTTGTAACGGCATTTGTTGGAATGAAAAAAGAATTATTTATTCGAACCAGTTCTTCCAGAGTTGATATTGCATTTCTCGAAGATGGTAAACTTGTTGAATTTCATCAGGAAAAAGTAAATGATAACCTTTCTCTGAATGACATTTATATTGGCCGAGTTGCCAAAATTGCTGCTGGTTTAAACGCTGCCTTTATTGATCTTCGCCAACCCAAACTTGGATTTTTAGCTTATAGGGATCTGGGCGCCGAATTCCCAAGCTATAAGAATTATTTAAGCCAAATAGCCAACAATGGAAGTCCTTTAAACCAATCAAATCTTCCCAAAACAAATCAAACTTTATCCAAACACGGGGACATCTCACAAGTAGTCCAACCAAATGATCGGTTATTAGTTCAGGTCAGTAAGGAGCCAATTTCATCCAAAGGATCGCGATTGACATCTGAAATCACCATTGCAGGAAGATACGTGGTATTGATTCCAATGTCCAATCGAATTTCATTTTCTCAAAAGATAAAATCAAGTGTAGAAAAAAAGAATATCTTCAGACTAATTCAAAAAAAAATCCCTAAAAACTTCGGGGTTATCATTCGAACGAGTGCTCTTGGAAAATCTGAACAATCTATAGCAGATGATTTAAATGTCTGCTTAGAACGATGGAGATTACTAGTCAAACGAGTCCATAATCATAATGGACAACCAAAAAAATTACTCGGCGAGATCGACAGATCTTTAGCTATTATTCGGGATAAATTGGACAGAGACTTTTCTTCAATTTGGGTGGACAATATCACCCTTTACGAAACTATCTCGGATTATCTAAAAACCATAAGTCCCGAAGAAACTTCAATCCTAAAGTTTCACCGAAAAGCCACACCCATTTTCGAGCATTTTAAAATTGAAAGACAAATCAATTCTGTTTTTAGAAAAACCATCACCATCAAACATGGTGCGTATTTGACTATTGAAGCAACTGAAGCTCTTCATATCATTGACGTTAACAGTGGGAGACAGTACAATAAATCTGCTAATGAGCAGGAAACTGCATATGAAGTTAATATGTCCGCCTCAGAAGAAATTGCAAGGCAAATTCGACTGAGAGACCTTGGCGGAATTATAGTAATTGACTTTATTGATTTGCGCAAAGCAACTGAACGAACGCAACTGATTCGAAAGCTCAAAGAAGAAATGGCAAACGATATGGCCAAACACCGAATCTATCCACCCACCAAGCTTGGGTTGGTTCAAATCTCCCGTCAGCGAGTTCGCACTCATAGAACACCAAATCAATCAAAAAAAGTAAAAATATCACCGGAGAAAGTAAAAGCCCCGTTCTTGGTATTGGAAGATATTAATCGTTCAATTGAGCATGTTTTGAATCATAAGTCCAATAAGAACAAAAGTATATACCTTCACGTAGACCCTTTTGTTGCGGCTTATATTAAAAAGGGTTATCCATCGCTTCGATTAAAGTGGTATTTGCGCTACCGTAAATGGATTAGAGTCATTGCAAGAGAACAGTTCCACTACCTCGATTTTAAACTGCTAGACCGAAGTCTAAATCAATTAAGACAATAATCCGCCTATTGTCATATTTTTCCTCAAAAAACATCCCTTTCATTTTCATTTTATCAGATATTAGCAATGAAAATGACATAGTATTAAAGTCTATGGATTATATATCAGTAATTTAAATTGAACCAGTTCAGTCAATTCAATAGGAACGACACTCCTGATATTTAGTTACTCTAACTTAGTTCTTGGTTAAGAGATTGCCTTATGTAGTTACATTGTTCTACTCTTTCTTGTTTTTCCATTAAATGGTTTCAAAGGTATCAGCTATGGATAAATCCATGACATTGAGAATTTTAAGACAAGCATTAATAGGAATAGAACATTTTATTACGGAGAATAGATTTTTCCTCTATTCTTTATGACTTGTTTGAATCCCCATTTACTCTTCGACATTCGCAAAGAGAGAAGGGTATTTTTTGTTCCGTCATTATTAGGTGTTAGTTTATTCCCAGATAAACATAAATGATAACTACTATTTGGTGATGATAGGAGTATATTAAGTACAAATATATATCCACTATATTATCAATATTTGAAATAATTCTATTTATATTGAATTTTTTTTATAAAATAGGGAGTAAGATTGAAAATATACATATTTTGTTGAAGAATCTGATAGAACATTTATAAAAAAGGGGAGAAATATTTACTCTTGTTTGTATGATAATCAGTAGAAAAGGTAATGCCAAACTTACGATCGTCAGCAAAAGAGCATAAAATTCCTTCCAATATGATTAATTTTTTTTCTTAAAGTGTTCAATTATATATCGTATTGTTTAACTTTGTTCCCTGATTTGCACTGTTAAAAGTGTAATTTTAAATGTATTATTTTGATTTACACTAAATTACAGTCATTTTTTATAAACATTAAAGGTTAATTGTAATACAAAGTCAATGAAAAAATTCACTAAACTTTCTCTCGGACTCAAATTGAATTCTCTTCAAAAGGAGGTACTCCTGTCTTACATTCAATTGGAATTTGAAAAACTTAACGTAAGATCTCAAAATGGCGTAAAGTCCATTGTGGGGAATAATTTTTCGCTACGATATTTTCTTTTTCGGTGTCTTTCCAATGAAGAGTTTGATTTATCCAAAATCAAAAATGTCGGGCCACAAACCATTCCCTTTTTGCTGTCCTTTTTCGAATCTATAAACGAATACCTGGTTTGGGTTAGTCATCAAAATGACAATAAGTTACTCAATGCTCACCGGAACAAGCACCAATTAGCATTGGCTTTTAATCTACACGATTTTCCAATAGAATTATTTCATAAAGGGGCGATCTTCCCAATTGTAAGTTATCTCTTGAATAACAGACTTCTTTTCGATAAGAAGAAACATGATGTTTATGTTCAATCTTTTGAAATATATAGCGATTCTAAACCCAAACACTTTAACGATTTGGCTGATGAGTTAGGTATTTCTCCCGAGCGTGTTCGGCAAATCAAACAAAATTTTTTACATGATTTGGATAAGGAGTTGTCTATTTTGAGTCAATTTGAAGAAGATTTTAACTCCAGATACGGGATTGACACCTCTACTTCACATATTGAACTCTCCAATTCGAGTTACGATAAAATAAACCAGCAAAACGGTACTAAATTCAGCAAACAGTTCATTTTAAAAATCTTGTCACATTCCGTCAGCGATTCTCATGAATTAGTTGGAGAATTTTTCGATATTTTCAAACATAGAAATTCTCAAGCTCGTAGTCGTCACAATTGGAAAAACCTCTATTTGATTAATTATTTATATTCTCAAGCACTAGATTTTAAGTCCCTGATAAATGAACTCCATAGAGAAATCAACAAGCGACATCGGGCTGAAAAGAAAATTGATTTCAATTCATTAATTGCAAAACATCTCCAAGTGCATAACCTGGTTGATCAAAAGACCATCCATAGTATAGCCTTAACGATTATCAACGGAGAATTCACCGAAGTTGAGTTCAGAGATGGACTATTGACTGTGAAAAGAAACACTAAAGTTTTGTTTCATGAATTCTCTTATGCTGCTCTTGAAGATATTGGGCATCCTGCTCATCTTAATGAAATTCAAAATAAATTAACTGAACTCTATCCCAAAAAAGAATTCAAAATAGACCAGATACGTTCAAGTTTAAAACGGGTTAATGGCTTTGTGCCCATCGGAAGGTCTAGTGTATTCGCCCTGAAAAAGTGGGAACAGATGAGTGAAAATTTTAAGGGAGGAACAATTAGAGAGATTGTTCTTGAATATCTTGAAAACCAATCTGAACCCATTCATATAAAAAAAGTTACAGAATATGTCAAAAAATTTAGGCCAAGTACTTCATTGGGTAGTATCAATGCAAATCTTCGATTAATGAATCCAAATCCTTTTGTGAATTTCATTGGTGGACTAATTGGTCTAAAAAACAAGATTTATGACTTAAAATACGAAACGGCCAAAAAGGGTGTCATTAAGGAACAATGGAATGAATCTTATAATCGGTTGGTTACCTATTTGGAAGTAAACGATGGATTTCCTTTTCCTGAAAATCTCTATGGACAAACTGAGAACCTATACAACTGGTATATTCTTCAGAGAAAGAGATATTTCGAAAGTGAACTCTCGGATCAAAAATCTAGTCTTTTTGCTGATTTGCTGGAAAAATATCCAAGGGTTGACCTTGTTAGCAATTGGAAAAAAGTATCTCAATCTTCAGCTTGAGTAACCCAGTTTTTGACGAACTCTACCGAGGGTTTTATTGGCAACTTTTCGTGCCTTGCTAGATCCTTGTTGTAAAAGAGATTCGACTTCTTCTTGGTGGTTCATGAAATAATGAAAGCGATTAATTTGTTTCCGAAATTTCTTAAGCAAACTCTGGCTCAGTAATTTTTTCGCATCTCCGTACCCTATGGATCCTGAAATGTATTGAGTTTTTAAGGCTTCAATCTCTTTTTGATTTTCCACTAGGGAATAGAGATTAAAGACAGTACAATTATCAGGATCTTTTGGCTCATTTACTCCTTTACTATCTGTTTTGATTGACATGATTTGTTTTTGTAGGGTTTTGGTTCCTTCAAAAACGGAGATAATATTTTTTTTGGATTTACTCATCTTTTGTCCATCTATCCCTGGGACAATCTGTTTGTCCTTGACTACTCGGGCTTCAGGGATAATTAGGGTAGAACCCATCTGATGGTTCAGCCTATTGGCCACATCTCTAGTGATTTCTATATGTTGTATCTGATCTTTGCCAACAGGGACAATATCTGCATCATAGAGCAATATATCTGCAGCCATCAATAGGGGATAATTAAAAAGTCCGCTGTTTACTTGCTCAACGGTATTAGATTTATCTTTAAAGGAGTGTGCTAGTGTCAGCCGTTGGTAAGGGAAAAAGCATTGCAAATACCAAGAGAGCTCGGTTGTTTGGCAGACATCACTTTGTCTGTAAAATACAGTTTTACTAGTATCCAAACCACAGGCTAGCCATGCAGCAGCTGTGGTAAGGGTGTTGTACTTTAATTCTTTTGGGTCTTTTATTTGGGTGAGAGAATGGAGATCTGCTATGAATAAATAGGACTCGTTATTTGAATTTTCAGCCATTTGAATTGCTGGGATAATAGCTCCTAGCATATTACCTAAATGTGGTATTCCAGTTGATTGGACGCCTGTTAGTATCCGAGCCATCGTTTCTTAAAATTCAATGCCATTTCAGTTGGATTCATCTGCAAGGAATATCCAAAATCTGAGACATAAAGATCTACTGATTATGCTAACCTCATTTTTGATAAAGGCTAACTAACAAAAGAGATAGCCCACCAAACAATGAAGCACCTATGAAATAGGCAAGCCAATCTGATTGCCCAAATAAGAATCTCCCAATGAAAGCTCCAGCTAATAACCCCAAACTAACTCCAATAAGTAGGGCGCCAAATCTTATGCCTTTGCCTTTAGAATAATCAAACCCTTCTTTTTCTTTTTCATGGGGAACCATTCCTTTTTCAATCATCTTCATTTTGCGAATATGTTCTGTATATATTGATAAGCTAATGATAATAATTGCGATTGCAAAGCCCCCTATGATAGAGATAATGGGAATAATATGTGATGATACCATAATTGAAATTATTTATTTTTCAACTGCAGAGTTGAAGATTTTCTTCTTAATTACGAATGTCAAAGGTATCATTTTCATTACCAAGTTCATCATAAAATTTAGGCTCCATTTGCTTGGAATTAAGTGGCGGATCTTTTTAGATCCTGTTGCACACTGAAAAATGGGAGCAAATTGACCGACTTATATTATAATGAGATACTCATTGGAGATTTAATCCAAGATAGCTTTTAACTTCAAGCGATTGATTTCTTAATTTAGTGGTTTATATAGACTAACAAAATGATTGCCCCCGATATTATTGAACGGTTTAATTCCTGGCTTCTACCTCCTTTTGATTCAGATACGGTTAAAGAGGTAAAAAAACTCAAAAAGAACCCATCTGAACTAGAGGAAGCCTTTTGCAACTATTTGGAATTTGGAACTGGAGGCATTCGGGGGATTATGGGGGTTGGGACATACAGAATCAACCGTTATACTCTTGGAAGGTGTACCCAGGGTCTGAGTATATATATAAAAAAGACCAATCCGGGCAGGCAGATTAAGTCAGTTGTTGCTTATGATTGTCGAAACAATAGCGCTGAATTTGCACAAGAGGTGGCCAGTGTTTTTGCTGCCAATGGAGTTAAATGCTTTCTCTTTTCAGAACTGAGAACCACTCCTGAATTATCATATGCTGTTAGACATCTAAAGGCCGATTGTGGTATTGTCATTACTGCTTCTCACAACCCCCCGGAATATAATGGCTTTAAGGTCTATGGTAGCGATGGTGCTCAAATCACACCGCCTATGGATAATCATGTCATTCAAGCAATCGAGAAGGTATGTTACACTGAGGTCATGTTTGATACAGATTCCCATCTAGTTGAACTCATTGACAACGAAATCGATCAATCTTATTTTAGGGCTGTCTTGGAGGTGGCCCAGATTTTGGATTCGGACAAAAAGGATTTACGAATTATATTCACTCCTTTACATGGCACTTCCATCACAGCTATACCCCAGGTTTTGGAATTAGCAGGGTATAAAGATGTTCATATAGTAGAACAACAGTCTAAACCCGACGGTAATTTTCCGACTGTTGAATCTCCAAATCCGGAAGAAATAAACGCTCTATCTATGGCTCTTAAACAGGCACAGCAGCTTGGTGGGGATATCGTTATTGGAACTGACCCAGATGCTGATCGACTTGGAATTGGCACCAGAAAATTAAATGGTGAATGGACTATTCTCAGTGGCAATCAGACCATGGCACTTTTTACTGAGTTTTTGTTGGAATACCATCAAAAGAACCAAACTTTAGAGTCCAATTCCTTTATTGTTTCAACGATTGTTTCTAGTCCCATTATGAAAAAAATAGCGCACCATTATGGTGTAGAATTTAAGTTATGTTTGACAGGTTTCAAATGGATTGGTAAGATGATTTCTGAATCGCCTGACAAAAAATTTATCTGTGGAGGTGAGGAGAGCTTTGGGTTTTTGGTTGGTGATAAGGTAAGAGACAAAGATGCCGTTTCGGCTACCTTGCTCGCTTGCGAAATTGCTCAAATTCTGAAAAACAAAGGTAAAAGTCTTTACCAAAGTCTTATAGAATTATACCAAAAGTATGGCATCTTTCAAGAGTCGCTTGTCTCTTTGACCAAAGATGGTAAGGATGGGGCATTAAAAATTCAGGCTATGATGGAAAACCTAAGAAAAAATCCACCCATTTCAATATCTAATAAGTCCATTATTCAGATAGATGATTATCTCTCGGGGCAATCACAGAATTTACTGAGGTCTAAGACAACCATATTAAACCTTCCTCGGTCCAACGTATTAATATATTTTCTGGATGATGAGTCCCGTATAGCCATTCGTCCTAGTGGTACTGAACCAAAAATCAAGTTTTATTTTAGTGTTCAATCTCCATTTGACGAAACGGAATCTTTTGACCTACAAATTCTCAAATTACAGCAGCGCATCGAAAACCTTAAGTCCGCTTTTAGTTTATAATGAGGGGTTTAAGAAAGATCCTTGTATATGGGATTCCATATAAGGGATATGCTTTTTTGAATATCCTATTTAATTTTTTCTATGCCATCTTTAGCGGATTGGCTTTCATTTCATTGATTCCGATGTTGGATGTATTATTCGGCAACAATGAATTAAGGGAGGAGCCTCCTGAGTTTCGGGGCATACAAAATTCAGCTGAGTATCTCAAGTACTATATGGATTATTATATTTCTGAGCATTTAGATCAAAACCAAAATCGCGCTCTCTTTTTTGTAATAGTCATCGTATTGGTAACTTTTCTTCTAAAGAATTTGTGCAACTATTTTGCTCTTTTTTTCATCACTTTTTTGCGAAATGGAATTTTGCGTGATTTGAGAAATGCCTTGTATAGAAAAATCATCAGTTTACCGGTTATCTTTTTTTCTGAAAAGCGGAAGGGGGACTTGATGTCTCGAATGACTAGTGATGTTTCGGAAATTCAGGTATCTTTTTTATCCATTTTAGAGGTCTTAATCAGGGATCCGTTAACCATTTTGTTTTCGTTGTTTTTCATGTTAACCATTAGTGTAGAACTAACTTTATTTGTCTTGGTTTCTATTCCTTTATCTGGTTTCATTATTTCTTATATAGGCAAACGACTCAAGAGGGATTCAACGAAAATACAGAGAGAGCAGGGGCGATTTCTTTCGATCATGGATGAAACCATTCATGGGCAAAAGGTGATAAAAACCTTTGGTGCTGAAAAGCGATTTATTGATCAATTTTTAAAATCGACACAATACTTCTATCGATTTTCCAACAAATTTTTTCATCGAGCCAATTTGGCTTCACCCTTGAGCGAATTTTTGGGGATTTGTATCATCGGGTTGCTTTTGTGGTTTGGGGGCAAGATGGTTTTGATGGATGCTTCTCTTTCAGGCACTTTTTTTATCTCCTATATGGGTTTGGCATACAACATTTTAACTCCTGCTAAAAACATCAGCAAAGCGGCTTATAGCATAAAAAAGGGTAATGCTGCGGCTGAGAGGATTCAAGAGATATTTGAAACTGAGAGCACCCAAGATAGTCCGAATGCCATAATTAAAAACCGGCTTAAAAAATCAATTTCTTTTCAATCCGTTTACTTTAAGTACAAAAAAGAGTGGGTAATTAACGATTTATCGTTTGATATCCATAAGGGGCAAACTGTGGCATTGGTAGGCACTTCGGGAAGTGGAAAGACCACCGTTGCCAATCTTTTAAATCGATTTTATGATATTGATAAGGGTTCTCTGCTTTTAGATGATGTGGACTTATCACAAATAAAGAGATCCAGTTTATTTGCGATGATCAGCTTGGTAACTCAGGAATCCATTCTCTTCAATGATACTGTTTATAGTAATCTCTTGATAGGCAATCCTAGTGCTACTTTAGATGAAATTTTAGAAGCCTCCAGAATCGCCAATGCACATGATTTCATAGAAAATCTTCCTGAGGGTTATCAAACGGTCATTGGAGAGTCGGGCAACACTTTATCAGGTGGTCAGCGACAGCGTTTGTGCATTGCTAGGGCTGTTTTAAAAAACCCTGAGATATTAATTTTAGATGAAGCTACTTCATCTTTGGACACCCAGAGTGAGAAATTAGTACAGGACGCCTTAGACAAATTAATGGAGAGTAGGACTTCTTTAGTTATTGCCCATCGTCTTTCCACCATAAAAAAGGCCAATAAGATTTTGGTTTTGGACAAGGGAAAAATCATCGAATCGGGTACTCATCAATCCTTGATCAGCAGGGATAGTTTTTATAGGAAGTTGGTGACCCTTCAAAATTTAACCTAAGGAGATACTCTTATTTGGAGATCAAAGAATACCCCTCATAGTTTACAGAAAAGCGAATTTTCATATTTTTGTAAACTGATTGGTAACAGCTCTGATGAAGGAACTATTTGCAAAAAGACTCAAAAATGCTTGCCTTTTGTCCGCCATATCTCAAGATGTTTTGGTTAAAGCCATAAATAAAAAAAAAGATTAATCAATCTACTAAAACTCCAAATTATTTTATTATTTGTGGGTTTGACATTTTCAACTTGCAGTAAGTCAGATCCTGTGGATGCTCCTTTGATTCAGGTTCAGGATATAGAGTGGCAGGATGTTTATAATGATTTGGCGGAAACTATTGAGAGGTGTGAGATTGAGTATCGTGTTGGTTTGAATATAGATAGGGATTGCAATGCGAGGGATTATTGGGAGGAGTTGCTTGTGAAGGATGATTCCAGGTTTTCACAATTGCGTCATTTTCGGTATTATTATTTTATTGACAAGGGCAATTTAGGTTCTGATGAGATTAGGCGTGTATGGGAATTTGAGACTAAATTATTGAAGTTGGGTATTGAGGCTAAGAATACGGATGATTGCAATAATCTTAAAGATGTTTATATCAAGACGTTTAATGTATTAATTTCCGAGCTTCGTTTGTGTTATGAGCATATGCAGTCTAATAGGGTGTCGTATAACATCCTAGAATCTAGAATGAACCCATTAATGCAACTTTGGGATAGGCCTCTGAATTATAGATCAAAGGTAAATAAGTTGGATGATAGTAGTGTTGTTTTTTTTTGATTTTTTAATTACAATGTTCGTATCCATTGTGTTGATTTTGGATGGTTATAGAGGATCTTATTGTCATTTGGACCCTTATTTTTTAAAAAGAGGGTTAATAGTGTTGTGATTACTTTGGTTTTTAGTTATGGTTGTTTATGGGTTCAGCTCCATGGGAGTGTCCCAAAGACTGTGTAAATAGAAATCAGGTGGGTCTATTATGAATGAACCTGACACTTACCGGTATTCGAAGTGGTATCACACTGCATGGCTTTTCGGTTTTCCTTCAATCCGATTGATAACGCAAGTTTGTCAATCGTAAATTCGTAATAATTGTCTATCAATATGTTGCGTTTTTTTTGAAAATAAATGCGCTACATTTTTAGCATTTTTTAATGTTGTTCTCTCTTGGCAATCCCATTATTTCTGCCCGCTGTGATGGCAATTCTTCCTGGTCAGTATCCAGCCGATAAACTTCTTTTTCTTTTTTCGTTTTGTATAAACTTACACTAACCCTTTGCCAACTTTTGAGTTCTGACCTAAGGGTATGCCAACTTTGATGAAACCCTCGGCTATTGAGTTTTTTCCTTATTAAGTGAACTCCATAGTAAGCCAGTATAGAAATAAATAGATGAGCTTCTATACGATGGTCTTTACGATGATATAATGGTCTAAGTCCTAATTCTGATTTCAGGGAACGAAAAGTCTGCTCTATATCATTGAGTTGCCGGTAAAAACCAACCAGACGTTCCAAAGACCAATGGGTTTGACTGCTGCGCAATATCGTCCCTCCCGATGCTTGGGTATGTCTATCGTGTTGAGGAAGTTTGGTAAAGACAACTGAATCAGCATCTGTGGAATCCTCTTTTCTGGTGATGACCACCTTATAGTGCCCTGAAACAAGATGGTATTTCTGCTCAAGACACCCGACCTTCCGCAGTACCCTCTCATAGTCTTTGAGACGCCGGGGTAGTGAAAGCCCCCGGTCAAGGGCAATCAATTCCTCTTCATACCCTGTCCGTTTGAGGGCCAAAATCGAATCGTTGGTTTCTTGACGGTTGGAACTATGGACATAGACCAATCGCTCTTCTTCCTTCACCTCAAGAGACCAGAGACGCAAAAGACCGCCATCTTTTAACTCCATCTGGCAATCAGCTTTCCTATCAGGAACCGCTTGCTTCCGACCACGCATAAGAGTAATCCAATGCAACCCCCGCTTTTTTAAAAAATCTACATTTTTCTCAGTAGAAATCCCAGCATCCATCACTACTATGGGATCGGATAGATTTAATCCATCAATGACTTTCTCTAAGGTTTGGGGTTCACTGATATGACCAGGATAAACCTTTGTGTGAATGGGAAAACCCGAAGCATCCAATGTCAAAGCCAAACTGACCAGAGGACAATCTTTCCGTTTCTCCTTACTCCTGCCATAACGAAGAATAATCGAATCCTTAATCCGACCGGTATAATACCATTTAAACACTATATTTACTCAAAGTATAATTTTTTTAGGATTTTGTTTGCTAAACTCTATCAGAAACTCTCGAAGATGGGATTATACTACTATATTTATATTAAACCATTTAAACACTACATTTACTCAAATTAAATTTTTTAGGGGATTTTGTTTGCTAAACTCTCTCAGAAACTCCCGAAGATAGGATTATACTACTATATTTATATTATACCATTAACTTATTAAATTTTCAACATGGCTAAAAAAATTGACATACAAGTACAAGAGAGCGAGCATGAGCTGAAGAAGTCCATGCCCAAGCAAAAGAACCTCCCCAATAGAAGTAAGGTTAAGATG
>MPMN01000047.1 GCA_002238525.1 Flavobacteriaceae bacterium bin25 | reverse complement strand
ATGTAAAGTAACCTACCACATATCCTTTTCAAAAAAAAAGAAGGCCTTTCTTAATGGGATATCTATGCTCAAATCAGGCGAGATTTACGTGATTTCATGTTTGCGAGGCTTCCTTTTGATAAAAAAAACGATCCGTACAAATTAAAACATTATAAACTTGAAAAACTCTCTTCCTTGAAAACGCAAAAGAGAAATATTTAGACCAAAATGTCTAATCTGAGACTAGTATGAATAATGCGGGTTAAATTTTGGCTTTTGTAGAATCAATGGGAGAATTATCTTTAATTATTCATAAACTATTGAATTTGACATGACTGCCTAAGAAAGGAATCGGTCTTCGCTGAACTAGGTATTAACCATAAAACCATTGACTAGAGTCTCCGGGGTTGTAATATCATTATTTTTGTTATGAAAGTATCCTATTATGCCCATTCCAAAGAACGATAAAAGAGCCCTCGAATATCACGAAAACCCCAAACCAGGTAAAATTGAGGTTGTCCCTACCAAGAGCTACAGCACTCAAAGAGATTTATCTTTTGCCTATTCACCAGGGGTTGCTGCTCCGTCATTAGAAATTGCTAAAGATTCTAGTAATGCATATCGGTATACCAACAAAGGAAATTTGGTTGCAGTAATCTCTGATGGAAGTGCCGTTCTGGGACTGGGAAATATTGGCCCGGACGCATCCAAACCTGTCATGGAAGGTAAAGGTCTCTTGTTTAAAATATTTGCCGATATAGATGTGTTTGATATCGAAGTCAGTGCCAAAAATCCTGAAGAATTTATCAACACAGTAAAACGAATATCACCAACATTCGGGGGAATAAATCTTGAAGATATAAAAGCCCCCGAGGCTTTTGAAATAGAAAAAAGATTAAAAGCAGAACTCCCTATCCCCGTAATGCATGATGATCAGCACGGAACAGCAATCATCTCCTGTGCAGCCCTTATCAATGCACTAGAAATTGTCAATAAAAAAATTGACCAAGTCAAAGTGGTGGTCCTAGGCGCCGGTGCCGCAGCCATCTCGTGTGCTGATCTGTATTGTGACTTCGGGCTGAAAAAAGAAAATATCATCATGGTGGACAGCAAAGGAGTCATTAGGAAAGATAGGACCTCACTAACTCCCGAAAAAAGAAAATATGCTACCGGCAAAAAAATGGACACTATAGAACAAGCCATAATAGGAGCTGATGTGTTGATAGGACTCTCACGACCCAATATCTTGACACCTAAAATGCTCCAAACTATGGCAGATAATCCCATCGTGTTTGCCATGGCAAATCCTGATCCAGAAATTGAATATCCCCTCGCCCTTGAAGCAAGAAGCGATGTTATAATGGCTACAGGACGCTCAGATTATCCCAATCAAGTCAACAATGTATTGGGCTTCCCCTTTCTCTTTCGAGGAGCCCTGGATGTGCGAGCAACAGCCATCAACGAACATATGAAACAAGCCACAGTTCGAGCCCTAGCAGAACTCGCCAAAGAGCCAGTACCAGAAAAAGTAAACGTTGCCTACGGTAAAACTAGATTACACTTTGGTAGAGAATACATCATTCCCAAACCCTTTGATCCTCGCCTAATTACTAGAATACCACCAGCCGTGGCTAAAGCAGCAATGGATTCAGGAGTAGCACAAAAACCAATAAAAAACTGGGAAGTTTATAAAGAAAAATTGGCATATAGGGTAGGAGGAGATGGTAAAAGAACGGTTCGGCTGATACAAGATAGAGCCAAAATCGCCCCCAAAAGAATTGTCTTCGCCGAAGCGGAACACCTCCAAGTACTCAGAGCAGCACAAATAGTATACGAAGAAGGTATCGGGATGCCTATCTTATTAGGTGAATTTAGAAAAGTAGCCGCATTGATGCAAACCATCGATTTCGATCTAGAAGATGTAGAAATAATCGACGTGCAATCGGAAAGCCAAGAAGAAAAAAGAGAATTCTACGCAGAAAAGTTCTGGAAATCCAAACAAAGGAGAGGTAGGACATTGTATGATTCCCAACGATTGATGATGGAAAAAAACTATTTCGCTTCAATGATGGTACGTGTGGGCGATGCCGATGCGATGATTTCTGGATATGCCCGAAATTACCCCGCAGTAATTAAACCCATTTTGAGCACCTCAGAAAGACCCCCAAAGGGGAGAACAATTGCAGCAGTCAACCTCATGGTCACCCAAAAAGGCCCGCTCTTTTTGGCCGATACCACTATTAATGTTGACCCCAGTAGTGAAGAACTGGTAAAGATAGCTGAAATGACTGCCCAAACTGTTAAAATGTTTGGTTATCAACCTGTTATAGCCATGTTATCGTTTTCCAATTTTGGATCTTCTAAGTATCCCCAGGCTACTAAGGTCAGCAGAGCAGTCAAAATCCTTCATCAAACTAATCCGGAATTAATTTTAGACGGTCCTCTTCAATGTGATTTCGCCCTAAGCAGGAAATTATTACATGGCGGATTCCCTTTTTCTTCTTTGAATGGTAAAAAAGTTAACACCCTTATTTTTCCTAATCTCGATGCAGCCAACATAACCTACAAATTGATGAAGGAATTGAATGAAACCCTCTCTATTGGACCAATTTTGATGGGACTCAATAAGTCTATTCATGTGTTGCAGTTTAGAGCTTCTATTGAGGAAATGGTCAATATGGCAGCAGTGGCCGTCATTGATGCTCAATCCAAATCTTCGGACGAATCATGTACGCTTTTTTAAGAGGAAAAATCGTTCACGCTGAATCTACCTCAGTGGTTCTGGACTGTAATGGAGTGGGGTATGAATTACAAACTTCACTCAATACATCTTCTCTATTAAAAGTCGATTCAAAACAAGATGTGACCCTTTTTGTTTACTTGCAAGTCAAGGAAGATAGCCTTACCTTTTATGGATTCAAGACCATTTTAGAAAAAGAAGTCTTCAAGTTGCTGGTGTCAGTTTCAGGTATCGGTGGAAATACCGCCCGGTCAATCCTTTCTTCATTGAGCCCCACCGAAATAAGACATTCTATTGTAAACCAAGATATTTATCCCATAAAATCATGTAAAGGAATTGGATTGAAGACTGCTCAAAGACTATGTATAGAATTAAAAGACAAGATGATTAGTTTACCTGAGGGAAATGTCCAGGAAGTACAGTTGCATTCGAATCCTCTGAAAGATGAAGTTATAAAAGCACTTGAGGTCCTAGGATACACAAAGCGTTCAACCGAAAAAATAGTTGACAGATTAGTTAGAACTAATTCAGAACTTCAAACACCCGATATTGTCAAACTTGCCTTGAATAAATTATAGTTTCCTTAGACAATTACTGTTTTGCAGTTAGGAAATCAGACATTTTATCTTTTTATCCTATTCCTATTGATGTTTCAATATGGTGCTATAGGACAAACCCCCGTGCAATCCCAAACCTATCAATTTGGGACTAATTCAATCCCTAATAAAATTGTCTCTTTTGCCTCCCAAAATCAACAAATCAGGTCATTTGAATCAAATTATTTTTGGGAAATACCCCAAAGTCCCGTGGATCGGGGATTTTTATCAGCTCAAAATCACTATTTCAGTTATCTGAATTTCAAGCAAATAGGTTTAAGCAGTAACTATAAAAGGGATTCAATACTATATATAAAAAGCGTTAATAACGAACAATTTGATACTAAAAGCCTCAACATATGGCAAGACAAAGAACAAGATAAAGGGTTTTTTAACCGTGTTTTTGGAGGTAATAAAGTAGAATTTGATGTAAATGGCAGTATAGGCACGGGTTTGGATGCGATATATCAACAAATTGATAACCCCAATCTTACTAATCCCAATAGGAAGAATTTAGACTTTGCCCTCAACCAGCAAATAGGACTAAGCATTGTTGGAAAAATAGGAGATAAAGTAGAGCTGATAGCAGGGTATGACTCCCAGTCAACTTTTCGATTCCAAAATAATTTTAAAATTCGCTTTAATTCAGAGAATAATCTATTCGAAAACCCAATGAGTCTGTTGAATAATCCTTCTTTTCTTCCCTTTCAGCCACAAGAAAAGAGCAAACCCGAGGGCTTGCTTAAAAGCATTGAAGAAGAACTCTTTGACGATAATCCCTACAAAGACAACATCATTCAAAATTTTGAAATAGGTAATGTAAGCATGGCTCTTGATAATCATTTGATTCAAGGTGTAGAAGATCTATTTGGGGTTCGGGCAGATTTTAGGTTAGGTAATACCTCGATAACTACGGTACTTTCTCGTCTGCGTTCAAATATCCGACAAATCTCAGCTAAGGGTAATTTCTCAAATAAGATAATTGAGCTGAATCCCCTAGACTATCAATCTAACCAACATTTTTTTCTATCTCACTATTTCAGAGATAACTACGACAAAGCACTTGCCTACTATCCCCTTATCCAGTCTCCCATACGCATTACCCGAATAGAGGTGTGGATTACCAATATGAGTCATCAATCACAAAATACTCGAGGTGTAATCGCTGTTCAAGATTTAGGTGAAGCCTCAGCAGACAAGACGGCTTTAGACCGATTTAGTGCAAATTTTTTCAATACCGACAATCCGAATTCCCCACCAAAGAATGAAAACAATATCCTCAATCCAAAACCAGGAACAATAAATTCTGTAATCACACCACAAATTCGACATCTCGCAACCATCAAGGAAGGGTTTGGTAGTCTACAATCCCACATAGAAGAAGGATTTGATTATCTCAAAGTAGAAAGTGCAGTGCTGTTGAGTCCAGAAGAATATAGTTTTCATCCTAATTTGGGATATCTATCACTAAATACACCAATAGAGCAAGACAATGTACTGGCAGTAGCATACCAGTACAGCTATCAAGGACAAATCTATCAGGTTGGAGAATTTTCTGACAAGAGGGAAGAAAATCAAAACAGTGATGAATTACTCATTGTAAAGATGCTCAAGGGCAATCTTAGGACTAATGATATACCGGTTTGGAATTTAATGATGAGAAACATTTACCCTACCGAGGTTTTCGGTTTAAATCAAAGTGGTATAAAGGTGGATATTATCCATGGTAGGCCAATTCCTTCGGGGACAATCCAACCAGTTGATGCAACTATCTGGCCTCAAGGATTGGAAAAACGAACTCTCCTGAATTTATTCAAACTTGACCAATTAAATACCTATCTAGATCCCATATCTCAGGGAGATGGGGCCTTTGATTATATCCCTGGAATCACCGTAGATCCAGTGAGAGGGAATATTATTTTTCCTATTGTAGAGCCCTTTGGTTCCCATTTATTCGATTTATTAAAACAGCCTGGCTCTTCCGAGGATTATGATGATGGAAGTACTTATAATTCAAATCAGCAGAAATATGTGTTTCAAGAATTATATCAGTCTTCAAAAAACGAAGCCTTACAAGCAGTTAGTAGAAATCATTTTGTCATCAGAGTAGAAGTTCAAAGTCAAGTGTCGGAAGGTATATCAATTGGTGCTGTCAATGTTCAAAGGGGTTCAGTACGGGTTACTGCTGGGGGGAGAACACTAAGTGAGGGTGTTGATTATACAGTGAATTATCAAGCAGGAATAGTACATCTTTTAGATCAAATGATTATAAATAGCGGATTAGATATCAACATTAGCCTTGAAGATAATACCTTATTCAATCAACAATCCAAAAATTTTTCAGGAATTCACATAAAACAAAGACTACATAATGCAATTCAGCTAGATGCTACCTACCTCAGTCTTAGTGAAAAGCCTTTTACTCATAAAGCTTCATATACCTCACAACCGGTGCGTAATCAAATCTTTGGATTAGGACTCAGCTATCACCAAAAGATTCCCTTTATTGATCAATTATTTAATAAGCGTTCTGACCAACAAACTACTTCATCTTATGTTTCAATTAGGGGAGAATTTGCACATCTGGACATTAATGAGGCTCGATTTGGTACTGCGCAAGGACTTTCCCAAGTCTTCATAGATGATTTTGATGCCAATACAGTTAGAATAAATTTGAAGAATCCATCAAAATGGTCTTTATCAAGCGTACCCATTCAAGGGGTTTATGGCGCTGACCGGAAAGGATTGGCCAATGGTTATGGTCGAACAAAAATGGCATGGTACACCATCGATCCCGTTTTTTATAGCTCCCAATTACCCGATGGAATCACTTTAGACGATATTTCTGATAATACTACAAGACAAATCACAACCAATGAATTATTTCCCAATAGAGACATAATAACTGGAACCAACGAGTTTCAACAAACTTTTGATCTAGCCTATTTCCCGGATGATCGAGGACCATATAATAATGCCCCTGAAAATGAATTCCAATCTTCAGCAAAGGAAAGATGGGCAGGAATTATGTGTGGAATTCAAGAAACCGATCTCAATAAAGTGCAGTATTTGGAGTTTTGGCTACTTGATACCTTTAGTGATGTATCTTCAACAAAAAGCCATCTAGGTGATTTGGTGTTTCATTTAGGGAACATTTCCGAAGATGTGCTTAAAGATGGAAAAAAGCAATATGAAAATGGTCTAGTTGCATTTGATTCAAACCGAAACCAAAACGTATCCACCATATGGGGCAATGTACCAAAAAATCGTTCATTACTTTACAGTTTTAATGGTTTAGAGGACCAACGAAAATTTCAAGATTTGGGCTTGGACGGACTGGATAATGGTGATGAATCTAACATCTATACCAATGGACCATCCGATGACCCTGCGTCTGATGACTATTCGTTTTACCTAGCATCACCGGGTGGAATAGCTCAGAGGTATAAAAATTATAACGGCACTCAAAACAACGCATTTACCAGCATATCTAGAACCAACAGAGCCTACACTACTTTACCTGATGTTGAAGACGCCGATGGTGATCAGAGTATGAATACTGCTGAAGCCTATTTAGCCTATCGCATTCCAATCAAAAGACAAATGACAGCAGATAACCATCCATTTGTAATAAAAGTCTTCAATGGTGAGAAAGTCATCACCCCCAATGGAAATTCAATACAACCAAGGTGGATATTGTTTCGGGTGCCAATTGATCCAAGGAGTTATACCAATATCTCCAAAAGCATCTATTTTGAAAATGTCAATGGATTTAGAAGTCTTCGCTTTGTGTCCTTTGTACGAATGATTATGAAAGGTTTTGAAAATCAAACAGTATTACGATTTGCATCTCTAGAATTTGAAGAGTGGGAGTGGAGGATTTACCGAAACTCTCTTAATGAGAATCTTATTTCTGGTCCACCAAGCATCCTCGAAATCGGCAGAGTTGGAATAGAGGAGCATCAAAAGAAACTCCCCGTAAATTATGCTCTTCCCCCAGATACAATCCGAGAAGAGTTTACTCAGGGAAATGAACTAAACCGTCAAAATGAAGAGTCTTTATCATTAAAAATTGAAAATCTTCGACCTGGTGAGCAAAGAGGAATTTTCAAGCCAATAGACCTGGAATTAGATAACCATAAATTCTTAAAAATGGATATGCATGCTGAGTCCATACCTGGTTTTAATCCTCTTCCGGGTGATGGTACTCCCTATGATATGGACAATGGGTTGGTTGCGTTTATTAGGCTTGGGTATGATCAAAATGACAATTATTATCAGATTGAACTTCCATTACGTCCCACCACAATTTCAGATGGAAACTCTGGAAGGTATAGTCCAGAACAAGTGTGGATGCCACAAGATAATCAGCTAGATATATCTATTTCAATTTTACCCGAATTAAAGTTGAAAGTGCTGTCAAAATTAGGTTCAGGAGAGATTTTTTATTTCGATGCTGAAAAGAATTTAATTGATAGTAATGAACCTTACTCTAGTTTGCCTGGAAACAAAAAATATCGGTTTTCAATCAAAGGATTTCCCTCCTTAGACAGGATTAAATCAGTAGTTATCGGATTAATAAATCCTGCCAAACAGATCGGCAGAAACCTTTCTTGTGAAGTATGGTTTAATGAATTGAGACTAGTTGGAAATCAAGATGATGGAGGAACGGCGGTATCAGGCTCAGTGGAACTACAATTGGCTGAATTTGCTAGAGTGTTCTCTTCAATAAAAAATAGTTCTTATGGTTTTGGACCATTGAATCGGTCTGTTCTTGAAAGAAATAGTTATAAAATCACTGACTGGAACTTTTCAACTACAGCAGATTTGGGGTATCTCCTACCCCAAAGATGGGGGATGCACGTCCCTTTCACATTTGTCAACGACAAGGTAACTAGTACCCCAGAGACTGACCCATTCCATTCTGATATCCTTATCAACAATCGTTTGGACAACCAAGAAAATCCTTCTGAAGCTATTTCACTATTGAGTCAATTCCAGCAAGTAAATAGAACCAAAATGATTAGCCTACTTGGGGTAAGAAAACAACCTAAGTCTGAAATACCATTAAAAATCTATAGCCCTGAGAATTGGAGTTTTTCAGCTTCCTATAATGCTTTTGGCTATCAAGACCATGAATTGGCTTACCAGGACCAAGAAAATATATATCTATCTTTAGACTATCAATATGAATTTAATAAGAAAACCTTAAAACCTTTTAAGGGTTCAGATAAAACGCCTATTTGGCTATCTGATCTTCATTTGAATTTGTTGCCGAGTAACATCCGATTTCATACTGATTTTGATCGATCCTTAAACACCAGGAAGTATCGTGAAGTAATGGTCTTTTCTGGGACATTGTCCGGGGTGAATTTACCCGAACTATTTGACAACAATTACAGAATCAATTACAAATATGGGTTTACTTACCCGATATTTAATTCAATGCAAGTTGATTTTTCTGCTACCACAAATCGAATTATAGCACAAGAATCTCTAAATGGAACCGGGATTTGGAATCAGATTTTCCAAATGGGGAAACCCGATCAACATTTTCATACAATCCAGATGGATTATATCTTTCCTTTTGAAAAAATTACTCCGTTGAGCTTCCTATCTGGAACCTATAGGTACCGAGCTGATTACTCTTGGAATCGGGGATCATCAGTAGTTAATAGGGTATTAGAAAAACAAGGTATGGAGGTTAAATCAGTTAATACCATACAAAACAACAATTCCAAAATACTGTCGGTTGGTATTCAATTCAAAAAGTTTAAGAAAATTTTGGGACTAAATTCTAATGATGATAAAAGGATTGGGGGAATAGCATCCTTCATTAAAGCATTGACTTCTTTCGAACGATTTCAAATTGAATACAGTGAGCAAAATGGTATTTTTCTGCCCGGTTTTCTTCCATCATTGGGATTTGCAGGCATTTTAAGACCGGGCTTGAATTTTAGTTTGGGTGGACAATCGGACATCCGTTTCGAAGCGGCCAAAAATGGTTGGTTGACCCAGTTACCTGGGATTGCTCAAAACTATCAACAAGTTCATCAAAGTGATCTGAATTTCACAGCCGATCTCATACCATTAAAGTCAATTTTAATCAATTTGACCGCTTCACGATCATACAGACAAACTCAGATTGAGGAATTTTCTATTGATGATGGTAATTACGACTCAATTTTTTCTAATCGATTCGGAAGTTTCGAAATTTCAGGGATTTTTTTACAATCAATTTGGTCTGCAATTGATGTTGAATCCAACAGATTATTTGAAAATTTTCAAAATCACAAGTCTGATATTGCCCTGCAACTAGCTCAAACCATTGGATTGACAACAACTTCTGATACTTCCCCTAAAGAATATGGTATTCAGCATCCGGATGTATTGGTTCACACCTTTTTGGATGTGTATGGAAACTACGAAACAAAAAAATCAGACTTCAACCCTATTAAAAACTTCCCATTACCAAATTGGCGCATTCAAATTAATCTTCTAAGCGAGTCAAACTTAAATAGGTCATTGCTACATCGATTGAATTTAAGTCATGGATATGATGGCAGTTATACCATCAATAATTTTCAAACTAACATTGAATTTGATCCCAACAGCCCAAAAAAATTAGACCAAAGTGGCCTGATTATACCTGCGAAGGTATATTCTAATCTCAATATTGTTGAACGGTTTAACCCGTTGATTGGGATTGATATGTCTTTTGAGAATTCTCTCTATATGGGATTTTCTATGAATAGAGAGAGTGCAGTTTCTCTGAGTTTAGCCAACCAATCTATAACCCAAAGAGTAGGTTCAGAATATACATTTGGTATGGGGTTTAATTTCAGAAGTCAGGGCTCATTGGTTGGTCAAGAATACAGCAGTATTTCCAAGCGAGGGAATTTGAATACTCGTATTGATTGTGTAATCAGAAAGAGTCTTACGGTTATAAGGGATTTGAAAACAAGTGATTTTCAGGTAGTAGCTGGTGAGAATTATTTCAATATTCGTTTACTGGCTGATTACACTATCTCTGAACGGCTATCGGGAAAGTTGTTCTATAATCATGATTTTTCAAGACCACAGAGTTCTTTTGGTTTTCCTCAAACAATTATTCGTTCGGGAATTTCGTTTACCTATGAATTAGGTCGTTGAGTATTTAAATTTTAGGACAAGATATTTGAAAGAGTGTTACATTGGGGAAAATGTAATTATTTTGCTTATCAGAATTATTCCAATTTGCGGAAGTTTTTAATGCCACTCATTTTTTAGAACAAGAAAATGACCAATACTCTATCAAGCATAGCCAAATTCATCAAGCTGGAGTCTAGTTCAGCAATCATTTTACTTTTCATGGCATTATTTGCTTTGGTTGCTGCTAATTCAGGACTCTCTGCAATTTATCATGAATTTTTGGATACCAATATCCGCATAGGAGTAGGATCATTTGAAATTTCCAAAGCTGCTGTCTTTTGGATTAATGATGGACTGATGGCGATTTTTTTCTTCCTAGTCGGGTTGGAAATCAAGCGTGAGGTACTTACAGGTGAGCTCTCAACATGGGGTCAAGCATCATTGCCGATTTTTGCTGCTATTGGGGGTATGGTCGTACCTGCCTTGGTCTTTTTCTATATTAATGCAGATTCGCCAGAAACGATATCGGCATGGGCAGTTCCTATGGCTACAGATATTGCTTTTGCATTGGGGATTTTAGCACTTTTGGGGAAGAGAGTTCCTGTTGCTTTGAAGATTTTTCTACTCGCTGTGGCCATTATTGATGATATAGGTGCGATTGTTATCATCTCCATTTTTTATACATCCGAACTTTCGGTAAATATGTTGACTCTTTCCATGATGGGTTTTGCACTAGCGGTTACTTTGAACCGAATTGGAGTCAAAATCATCGCTCCTTATTTGATGGTAGGAATATTTATGTGGGCTTGTGTCTTGAAGTCTGGGGTACATGCAACTCTTGCAGGTGTCTTGATTGCTTTTACTATTCCGTTAAAGAAAGGCGAAGGTGAGCAGTCGCTATTCAACCGTTTAGAACATGGTTTGCATCCTTGGGTTGCTTTTCTTGTTCTTCCTTTGTTTGCTTTTGCTAATGCAGGGATAGATTTAAGCGGTATTTCTATTTCATCGCTTTTGCAGCCATTACCATTGGGAATTGCCGTAGGTTTATTGATTGGTAAACAACTTGGAGTTTTAGGAATGACATGGATTGCGGTAGTTTTAGGTATCGCCAAGAAACCCATAGGGATGAGTTGGGTTCATATATATGGAATAGCATGTCTGACCGGTATAGGTTTTACCATGAGTTTATTTATCGGATCATTGGTTTATGGTTCTACAGATATGATAAATTTGGTTCGACTCGGTGTGTTGTCTGGTTCCATAATGTCAGGAGTTTTAGGCTATGCAGTACTCGGTGTCTATACAAGTAAAAAAAGAATTAGGAATAAAAAAACAAAAAGAGCACTTAATTCAAAAGACTAATGAAAATACCCTCTGAACTTCAATATACTAAAGACCACGAATGGATAAAAATCCAAGGTGAGTATGCTTTTGTAGGAATTACTGATTATGCCCAGAGTATGTTGGGTGATGTAGTATATGTAGATATAGAAAGACCTGATGAGTTTCTTGAATCTGGAGAGGTTTTTGGTGTAGTGGAAGCAGTAAAAACAGTTGCTGACTTGTTTATGCCTGTTGATGGTGAGATTATAGAAGTAAATAGTGCTTTATCGGAATCTCCCGAATTGGTCAACTCTGATCCATATGGACAGGGATGGATTATACGAGTTAAAATCAGTGATGATATATCAACTGATCACTTGATTGATTCAGCTGCTTATTCTGAACTAGTTGCGACATGATAAAACATTAAAGGTTTTTGATTAACTTTGACTAATTTTAGCACTCTTAAATTCTTAATAGCATATGAGACTGAAGAAAAATCCCAGGTATGATTTAAATAAGTATAGTGGTCTTTATTTTGTTTTTGGTCTAGCGCTTGTTTTGTTTTTGACGTGGCGAGCAATAGAATGGAAGAATTATGACAAATCAGAATTTGATTATTATGCTTTAAATGTTGATCAGGATGATGAGGAAGAAGTACCCATCACTGAGCAACTGAAACCTCCGCCTCCGCCACCTCCGCCGCCACCGGCACCTGAGGTCATTGAAATTGTGGAAGATGAAGAGGAGGTTGAGGAGACGATTATTGAGTCTACGGAAACAGATGAAGAAGAGATAATTGAAGTTGAGGATATCGAGATAATTGAAGAGGTTGTAGAAGAAACGGTCATTTTTGCGGTAGTTGAAGATGTTCCGATCTTCCCGGGTTGTGAGCGTAAGGACAAAAAAGAGCACCGAGCTTGTTTTGAACAAGGTGTACAGAACCATATTCGCAGAACATTTAGATATCCGGAAATCGCTCAAGAAATGGGTATTCAGGGTAGAGTTAATGTTCAGTTTACCGTTATGACCAATGGATCTGTTGGCAACATATTGGTTCGTGGTCCAGATAAAAATCTCGAAAAGGAAGCTATGCGAATCATGCAGGCTTTACCTAAGATGACACCGGGTAAGCAAAGAGGAAGACCTGTCAAGGTGCCCTTTAGTATACCTGTAAATTTTCAACTACAGTAGTTCAACTAGATTATGATGTGAAATTAACCCCAGAAAATCTGGGGTTTTTCATTTTAAGATCAAGGCATATAGTCATAAAATCGCTAAAAATTCAGGGTATATAAAGTCGCGTTGGCGAGTTGATCATGGCATTTGTGTTTTGTATTAATAGATTTTCAAACAAAAGTCTTGAGGAGGATTGCGTATGCTTTATTTTTGACACATGAATAGACTACGGCAAAAACGGTGCTAAAAAATAAATAAGTATTTTGGTCTTAAGGGATTTTTTAGTTCTAACAAAATTCAGGCTTTCACTTAGTGTGGTTTTTTCATCCATAGCTGGTTATCTCCTGGCTGTTGAAAAGGCGGATCTTTGGGTTATAATACTCTTGTTAATTGGTGGTTGTCTCACAGTCGGCGCATCAAATGCGTTTAATCAGTGGATGGAAAAAGATTTAGATGCTTTGATGAGCAGAACAAAAAATCGGCCTTTACCTGGAGGTAGAATTTCCGATAATGCTGCAATAGTCACTGCTGCTTTGATGACTCTTTTGGGGTGTTTTGCTTTGTATATAATCAACCTATATACTGCCCTTTTGGCTTGCTTATCCATTATAATCTACCTATGTGTTTATACGCCTTTAAAAACTAAAACACCATTATCTGTCTTTTTCGGTGCTTTCCCCGGAGCAATTCCATTCATGCTAGGTTGGGTTGCCGCAACGGGTGATTTCGGAATAGAAGCAGGAACTCTTTTTGCGATACAATTTTTTTGGCAGTTTCCACATTTCTGGTCTATTGCTTGGTTGGCTGATTCAGACTATAAAAAAGCCGGGTTTAGACTACTACCAACAGGGGGAAGAGATCCTGGAACTGTATTTCAAATTGTTTTTTACACTCTTTGGATGATTGTCATTTCCATTTTTCCGGCAACCAACTACACGGGAGAACTTCAATTATCTTATGTAGGATTGGGATTAATTGTATTGATGGGATTATGGGTGTTATATTATGCTTTGAAACTGATGTCTAACCCTACAACACAACAGGCCAAGCCACTAATTAGGGTTTGTATAGCCTATATCACTATTTTACAGATCACTTTTGTAATTGATAAATTTGTTTCATAATGACCCAAGCAACTAAATCTAGAAATAGTTTACAAAAATCAAAGCAGATGATGCTTTGGATTGCCATGATTTCTATTAGTATGACCTTCGCCGGATTAACTAGTGCTTATGTGGTGAGCAGCAATAGAGCAGATTGGTTGAGCCAACTTGTTTTACCCACAGCTTTTACTATAAGTACAGTAATAATTCTGTTGAGTGGAGTGTCATTTTGGTATGCCAAGAAATTGATTAAATCACAGCAGACAGTACCGTCTCAGATAGTCTTATTAGTCACTTTTAGTCTGGCGGTGGCCTTTATATATTTTCAATTTCAAGGGTTTAGTGAAATCATCGAACAAGGTTATTATTTTACTGGTCCAGAAAGTTCAATTACAAGCTCATACATCTACGTTTTGGTGCTGTTGCATTTAATTCATCTCTTTGCGGGGATTATCGTGATTGGGGTTGTAATGATTCAAAATTTTAGGGGTGCTTATTCAAAAGACAATACCCTTGGTGTAGACCTGGCTACTAACTTCTGGCATTTTTTGGATGGACTTTGGCTTTATCTATATATATTTGTACTGCTTGTGGGTTAAATGTAGTGCCCTAAAAATAACTAATTGTCTTTCAATAAATCAATTTAATCAAGTCGTGGTCTGCGCGGTTTCTGTACTCAGATAATAAAAACGATTTTCTTATTAATCATAGTATTATCAGTTCTTTCATGTGGATATCTTCCTGTTGGCTATAGTATTGCAACCGTTAGTAACTCCGATGGCAGTCATTTTGGTATCAGTGCAAATGGGGAACCTTATTGGCAAAGGGAGTATCCCCTTATGTTAAACTTAGAAGAAGGATCAAGCGTCATAGGTTTTCCATTACAATTTCAAGATGAACTCAAAGGTACCAACAGAACTTTTTACAAAGAGCTTAGGCAAGCCAAGCTTAGAGTTAAAAAAACGGAAAACTGGACAATAGTTCGAATTAGCCAAATTTATTACGGAGGTTCAGGGGGAGAGTTTTTCTTCGGAGGGGCCTTAAGTGAAAATCAAAACACATCTGGAACCACCAACAAGGATAATCTTGCCAGTCAGAAATGGGTGAGGAAAAGTAGATTGGGAGGTATGACTTTTTCAAAAGGATTTATACGCAATGCCGATGTAGTCAACAACACATTTAACAAAACGATTCAAGGAATTATTGATGAAAACAACCAAATGGGATTTGATTATTAGTACTGGTGTTTCCAATAGATTTCAATTATTATACGCAATTCAACAATTTACAATTGTTTTAACAGTGTTGGCTTTCTTTAGACTAACTTCAAAAAGAAAGATAGTTTTGTAAATAGCTGGTGTCTCCAATTTAAATTATGTCAAGAAACGATTCTTCCATTTTAGTCAAATCATCAAGATCGTCTGACATAGTGTAGGCATTCATATTGTGAAACTTGATTGAAAAACAGGTGTGTTATACGGCCAAATAAACTAAACTATCGCTTTTTGATTTGATACAATTATTTCCATTGAATCTAAAATGCAGGATTCCACTATTGTTTTAGTCAATATTTTAATTTTAGTTTTGATTTAGAAAAATTCTGAATGAGAATTACATTGATTCGAAAACTGAAGATATTGTGAATTTCTTTTACTTTTGCCCACCATACACTTCGTACTGATTCAATGGAAATACAAGTAGCCGAATCCCAAGAAATCAAGAAAGATTGGGAAGGTGGGGTAAAGCCTCTAAAGGCAAGCTACGGCAAATTGATGATGTGGTTTTTTATCGTATCTGATGCCTTGACATTTTCTGGATTTTTAGCTTCCTATGGATTTACAAGATTCAAGCATATCACCACATGGCCTATAGCCGATGAGGTATTTACACACTTTCCATTTCTACACGGAGTAGATGCTCCTATGTACTATGTGGCATTGATGACATTTATTTTGATTTTTTCTTCTGTCACTATGGTTTTAGCTGTTGATGCAGGTCATCATATGAACAAAAAAAGGGTTACTTTATTTATGCTTTTAACCATATTGGGAGGACTGATTTTTTTGGGTTCTCAAGCATGGGAATGGAAGAATTTTATCGTTGGGCAGTATGGAGCAGTTGAAACAAGGGGAGGCCAAATTTTACAATTTGTAGATGGATCAACAGGTAAAAGAGCATATATTGATGATTTTTCCCAAGAAATTCAATACAATCGAATAACCCAAGAAAATAACCAAGGGATTTGGTTTACCGGGGATGAGGTACCCGAAATTACGCTTGAGGAAGTCAAGTTGGGATTTATTGAAAACGAAAATTTGCTGATCAGAACAGAATTAATCGCTGAAAATGAAAAACATATTTTGAATCGAGAAGAATCAATAACAAAATTAAATGATGCTGTTAGGGTCGTGAAAGGAGCAAATCTAGTACGAAATGAATACGGTAACCGGCTCTTTGCTAATTACTTTTTTTTTATAACCGGATTTCATGGATTTCATGTTTTTTCAGGAGTTATCATCAATCTGATCATATTCGTGAATATTCTGCTGGGGACCTACCAAAGAAGAGGCCATTATGAGATGGTTGAAAAAGTTGGTCTTTATTGGCATTTTGTTGATTTAGTTTGGGTTTTTGTCTTTACTTTTTTCTATCTGGTATAATTTATTGATCTATGGCTGAAGTTCAGCATAAACTAGAAATATTTAGGGGACTATTAAAATTTCGTTCCAACCAATCAAAGATATGGGCAGTGTTGATTGTTCTATCAATTGTCACTATCATCGAAGTGGCTCTCGGAATAATCAAGCCCAAGGCATTGCTGGAATTGTTTTTGGGAATGAAAATTTTGAATTGGATTTTTGTTATTTTGACCTTTGTCAAAGCATATTACATCACTTGGGATTTTATGCACATGCGTGATGAAAAGAGCGGACTTCGTAATTCAGTAGTTTTGCCTCTGGTAATCCTCGTATTGTTTCTTGTAGCACTTTTATTGGTTGAGGCGGATTACATTTTTCAAATAAAGTACAACGGATTTTTGAGCTGGGATTTCTGAATCAATTTTTCTTTAGAATTCTTTTTCCATGAGTCAGCGATTCAAAAAGAATCTCGTTTTGCTTATTTTGTTTATCTTTCCGGTACTGACATATCTCTTTTTCTCCTCAGGAGTAAACAGTTTTGCCCGATTGCCAGTGATTCAAGAAACCATATCTGAAATTGATTTTGCTTCAGATGTTCAGGTACAACTAAAGGACAAAATTACCGTGTTGGGGTATTGGGGAAAGTTGTCCCACGAAACTCAAGTTCAAGCATTAAATTTAATGGAGATCATCTACAGCCGATTTAATGGATTTCATGATTTTCAGTTTGTGATTCTGGTCGAGATACCGGCTATATCAAAAATTGAAAACCTAAAACAAAAACTTGCTAAAGGTGGAAATACAGATTTTACCAATTGGCATTTTATTCTATCTACTCCTTCTAAAATACAAGAACATTTTCAGTCATTAAACGCTCCTTTTTCTCTTGACAGCTTGGGAGGAAGCCCTCAGACATTTATTATAGATAAAGATCTTAACTTAAGAGGGCGTGATGATCGTTCAAAAAGTGGAGAATTGCACTTTGGATATGATGCTCGTTCAATTGTTGATTTGAGTAATAATATGGTTGACGATGTAAAAGTAATACTAGCAGAGTATCGATTGGCATTAAAAGAAAACAACCCGAAGAATTCTGATCAAAAATGAATAAACTTAAAGTAGTCGGAATCGGTTTTGGTCTCTTGGTAATTACTGTTTTTGTGGTTTGGGAAGTATCCAAAAAAATCAAGCAGGGACAGGTGGTCAAAAGCAATAGAATTTCAAATCCCGCTGCTCTATCCTATGTTCCAATAGGCAACAATGAATTCAAAAAGATTCCTGACTTTTTATTTCTAAATCAAGATAGTCTTTACATATCAAATGATGACTTCAAAAATAAGGTATACATTGCTGAGTTTTTTTTTACAAGTTGCCCAACGATATGCCCAGTGATGAATCAAAACATGAGAAAAGTTGAAGATCGTTTTGGTCATCTACCAGATTTTGGAATTGCTTCATTTACCATTGACCCAGACACTGATTCTCCTTCAACCTTAAAAAAATATAGCCAGGATTATGGTGTATGGTCTCCAAATTGGCACTTTTTAACCGGTCCCAAGGATTCAATTTATTCATTGGCAAATCGAGGTTTTAATATCTATGCGGCTGTCAATCCGCAAGTTGCTGGTGGGTTTGAGCATCAGGGTTACTTTGCTCTTATTGATAAACAGGGGTACATTCGATCAAGATTAAATCCCCAGACTGCTAACCCTATCGTCTACTATTCTGGAATTAATCTCCAAGAGGTAGATCATTTAATTGAAGATATTGCTGTATTGTTGAATGAGTGAAATAGCGAGAAAAAAATATCGAATTTGGACCTGGATTCTTTCAATTATTATCCCCTTGGTTGTGGTGATATTATTTTCTTATAAGATACCCAATGCCAGACCTATGTACGAATTACCGCCCATATATGCTACAATAAATGGAGTTACCTCGGTGATTTTGGTGATGGCTTTAATTGCCATAAAAAGAAAGAGAATCAGACTCCACCAAAGGTTAAATGTAACGGCAATTATTTTATCTATTTTGTTTTTAGTGCTTTACATTATTTACCATATGACTACAGATCCCACCAAGTTTGGTGGGACAGGTGCAATCCGATCTATATACTACTTTACCCTTATCAGCCATGTAATTCTTTCGGTATTGGTTATTCCACTTGTGCTGATCACCTATTTTAGAGCCAAAACATTGAGATTTGATGCTCATCGTAAAATTGCTCGTTTTACTTTTCCAATTTGGTTATATGTTGCCATTTCTGGAGTTGTTGTTTATATTTTGATCTCCCCATATTATGGCATCTCTTAAAATGTGGTTCCGATCATCGAACTGGTTTGGTTGTTTGGTTGTCTTTATACTATCAACCGACATATTATTTGGTCAATGTTCTATGTGTCGTGCCGTATTACAGTCGGAGGAAAATGTTTCTTTATCTAAAGCCATAAATAGTGGAATTATTTATTTAATGGTTATTCCCTATTTGTTAGTTGGACTAGTTGGGTTTCGAGTGTATAGGTTATTGAAAAAGCCTTCCAAAAAGTAAATCGAGTTTTAGACTATGACAGAACATTGAAAATACAGTTAGTAATTTTAAAATGAATGCCGAGATTAATATTTTCGTAGATACATTTTTTTAGTGAAATACGATGATTAACGAATAGATTTCTATAAGAAAATGAAGAAGATACTTTATGTTGCACTACTTATAGCAATAGATAATATCAGGGGTTCATAAAAGGCTTGATAATGGAACTGAGTGAATTAAAAAATCTATACGATAACCTATTGAAAGATGAGGACTTTGATAAATTGGATTTAGGTCTGGGATATCCCAATATTTTTCAAATTCTTCGAATCACAAAAAATGAGATCAGACATTCTAATTTTCTGTCCTGGCTATTAGACCCTAGTCAATCACATAAACTCGGAGATATCTTCTTAAAACGATTCTTAAGAGAGGTTTTTTTATCAGATAGGTTTGATGGAATTGACCAAGCGGATGTCGAAGGAATGGATTTGACAAAAGTTGAAGTCCACAGAGAAAGGAAAAATATTGACATACTAATCGAACTTGAAAATGTAGTTGTATGTGTTGAAAATAAGGTTCTCTCGAAAGAACATTCAAATCAACTTAAGAGATATAAGGAAATCATAGAAAATGAATTTCCTAACCACCATCAAACTTTCGTATTTCTTACCCCAGAAGGATATCCCACCAGAGATGAATCAGACAATTACGAACCCATCTCATATGAGTTCATTGTTGATTCATTAGAAAGAATAGTTTCAGTATATGGAGAATCGTTAAATGAAAAGATTAAGAACTACATTAAAGACTATATAAGCTCAATAAAACGAGAACTAAGGGGTACAGATAAATTAACTGAGTTATCCAAGAAGATATATCAAAATCATCAAGAGTTATTTGACTTTATTATTATAAAACGAGAACTAAGGGCTACAGTTAAATTAACTGAGTTGTCTAAGAAGATATATCAAAATCATCAAGAGTTATTTGACTTTATCATTAAACACAAACCCGACGCAGTAGATGATTTAAGTGAAATAATGAATCAGGAGATACAAAAAAGAGGATGGATTCTTGGTTCTCAAAACAAGTATTGTGTTCGATGGTTAACGCCAAGAATTAAAGATTTAATCTATTATAATACAAAGACAAATAATGGATGGAAAAAGAAAGAATCTTTCTTATTCGAAGTTATTATCTATCCCCCAACGAATAATTTAAACTTCAAAACGGTCTTATCTCCTTGTGATCCAAAATATAACTCAAGAAGAGTGGAGGAAATGTTACTTGAAATCAAAGAATCCAAAGAATCATGGGGAAAGAAATGGCTTGTCAATATTAATTATAAATACAAATTCATTTATGACGAAATGCCTTCGATGACTAATGAAGAAATGAGGGTTGAAGTAAATAAGTTTCTTGATAGAATCGCCCCAAGAGTAGCATCAGTTGAAAAGAAATTCCTAGAACATAAAGATGAACTTATCAATCTAAAGTCATTTTAAACCTTATACAACTGAAACTACGCATCACAATTACCAAGAAAATAAATCTTGGATAAATCAAATCAGAAACTTAAAATCAGAGGTTCAAATGACTATCCCCTTGCGTATAGTACGGAAAACGGAGATAATCATTTCATGTTATAGGTATTGAGCAAAACGCCAAAAGGTAATGAGAGGAATAAAATTCCATGAAATGATAGCCTTTTATTGCGAGGCTTCATATTCAACTTCCCAACAAGGATTTTTGAGTTGATTAATAATGTACTTTATGGTGATTTCTTCCCCTTTTTTTATAGGTTTTACCGTCTTGATTCGGATATGTTTTCGATCACCTAACTCGGGATGGTGTTTAAAAAAATCTGCTTTTGAATTTGGAATTTCATGGTGGTTGATAAACCCACCTAGTGGTGTTCGGATATAATTATCTTGAAAATCTTCATCATAGATGTGGGAAACTCCTAAATCTATCCCAGAGGGGATATCCTTTATAGCAAATACTCCTAACCCATCAATTTTGCTCTTAGATATGGTCAGAAAATCAGGCAAAGGACGAAAAGTCTTTTCTCTTAACACTTACGATTATTCATCCAAATTTATAAAAAAAGGTTTAAGTTTTCAGGATAAAAGGACGTATCAACCCTTCTTGAGTAACTGATGCTACAAGAATGCCCTTTTGACTAAAAATACTAGCACGAACAAAACCCCTTCCATGGGAGGCGCTCGGTGATTCAATATCAAGTAAAAGCCAATCATCAATAGTAAATTTTCTGTGAAACCAGATGCTGTGATCTAGACTTGCATAGAACGTGCCAAAAACTCGTAGTTTTTTTCTGTGAGGTAAAGTTGTCGTTAAAAGCAAATGATAATCAGAAACAAACGCCAAAAAAAGTTGATGGATCGTTTTGCCAGACGTTATTTTTTCTTTCAGTCGAAACCAAACAAATGAACGGGCAGGACTATTGGAAGTTTCCAAAAGCAATGCTTTACCTACTGGCTTGAATTCAAAGATGTGCGGATGCATTTTAATCAAACGCTCGTATCTATAAGGGTTTATATTTTCCAGCGGCCTGGCTTGTTGTAAATCAGTGAGCAATAAATCTGGGGTCAATACATTAGGGAGATCTAGTTGGTGGTTTACTCCCTTTTCAAAAATTTGAAAAGAAATAGTTGATACAAAAATTGGCTTATCATTTTGATAAGCAAAAACGCTTCTGAAACTAAAACTTCTACTGTCTCTCAGGTTCTCAACTTTAAAAATAATTGGCACATCAATTGAACCGCCATCAATAAAATGTCCGTGAAATGAATGAGCAACTAATGACTTCTCAACTGTTTGATAAGCAGCATATAGGCATTGGCTAATTAGCTGACCTCCAAATACTCTATTCCAAACGGTTTTGTAATTGCCCCCAATGAAAACATTGGTCTTCTCCCTTTTTAGTTTAATGATGTCAATGAGATCCTTATATGAATTCACAGCACGGAACCAAATTGAGACTCTTGAGCCAATATATTCTCAACCATATGTTAGGTTATCTACAGAATGATTTGATGGCAAGTAAATTATTTTTTCTGGTTTAGCCATCGAATAAGAGATGAAAATGAACTATATTTTTGGTCTAGTTGTTCAGTAACATCTTTACACCATTGCCCAAGTCTATTTCGTTTCAATTCTGTATCCTTATCCACAAATAAATCCCCTTTTGTTTCGATAACATACATTTCATTGTTTTTTAGTTTCACTATAAAATCAGGATAATAATTCGATATCTTTTTTTCAGAATTTATGTAATCAATTTTAAATCCAATTTTTTTATAACACTTAATGTAGGCTTTTACATCCTTGGCCATCTCAAGAAATGACGCAAACTTCAATTCAAAATCTGAGTCTCCTATAATTTTATTAAATATAGACTTTTTTGGTCTTACGTAACTTTCTTTTTCACTTAAACAAGGCTTCATCAAACTTGATTTTAATGTTTCAAGCTGGTATGTATTTGGATACTCAATAAAATTAAGTTTATTGATCGCATTCATGAAAGTATTTTCTATTTCATTGAGAATATGTTGATATGATAAATTTCTGAGTAAACTGTCTGACCCTAGATTAACCTTTTGCCCAAACAACTTGATTTCAACGAATCGTTTAATTTTTTCATACAAAATTTCTTTTCCACTTATTAATCTGCGATTTTTAAATATACTAATGGTCATTTCCCTTATATATTTTCTCAGGTTCACTTCATGAGTATTTTCCTCCAACTCTATTTTATGAGAAATATTACCATCAATTACTTTTTCGAAGAATAAATCTCTTTTTGCTTTCTCATTATATTCTTTTAGTGTTTGAGCTGAAAATTCTATTCTTAACAAATCAATTTCATTTAAATCTCTGTAAATCATTCCAAATTTACTATTCAACACGGGTATGACAATATCAAGAACTTCGAGATTCTTATGATCCACTTTAATCATAATAGGTCTGAATCAACCGCCACCACCAGTATAGGAACTTTATTGAATCTGGGAAAGGTTGATGTCCATGAAGTATTGGATATGCTTGATTGGTTGAATAAACGAAAACCCTTTATAGAAAGAACTCTGGCAAAACGCCATCTGGTAGAAGGAACGATGATTCTCTATGATGTTTCTTCTAGTTACTTTGAAGGAAGTAAATGCATCCTCTCTGCCTTTGGCTATAGTAGAGACAAGCGGAGAGACAAAAGACAGGTAGTTTTTGGTCTGTTGTGTACCCAAGAGGGTTGTCCCATAGCCATTGAGGTCTTTACCGGCAATACGGCAGATCCCCGGACTCTGGGGACACAAATTGCGAAGATTAAAAAGCGTTTTGGATTATCAAGAGTGATTCTTGTGGGCGATAGGGGAATGATTACTTCTGCCCGTGTAGAGAAGGAATTGAAACCCGAAGGGATTGATTGGATTACAGCCTTACGCAGTAGAGACATCAGACGATTGATGGTAGATGACCCAAGTGTCCAGCCAGGATATTTATGGAAAGACTTAGTGGATGAACAACAGGATGAGATTGGCGAAATAAGTAGTGATCTGTATCCTGGTGAGCGTTTGATGGTCTGTGTGAATCCCCGATTGAGAGAAGATCGCCGGAAAACCAGAGAGGAATTATTGACTATTACCGATAGTTATTTGGAAAAGATAGAAAAGAGTGTGCAAAATGGAACGCTT